>CBFDCX010000303.1:0-1510 GCA_965603415.1 uncultured bacterium | reverse complement strand
ATGCCGCAACTCTTACAGAAATTCTATGCGATCAAAGATAAAAGATCGGTTAAGGTGGGAATGTGGGCATCAACCGTATTTGCGTTGATCGTTACAGGAACAGCATATTTTACAGGCGCTTTATCCAGGATATTCTTAACTTCTTCGGCAAACCCGGAAGCTTTCACCAATGGCAAACCAGTATTTGATGCTCTCATGCCGGAACTTCTGGTAACCGTTATTCCTTCTGCTCTTACTGTTGTTATTCTCCTGCTTATCCTGGCTGCTTCGATGTCCACCCTGGCTTCCTTGGTGCTTATTTCCAGTTCTTCTATTACAAAAGATCTTTACAAAGGTTATTTTAATAAGAATGCTTCCGATAAGTCTCTTACAAGTCTGGTAAGAATAGGAAGCGCGTTCTTTATTATTCTTTCGATGCTGCTGGCAATGCAAAAACCGGCAGTAATTGTAACGATACTTTCTATCTCCTGGGGTGCCATCGCTTCCGTATTCCTGGGTCCTTTCATCTGGGGACTTTTTAATAAAAAAGTAACCAAAGTTGGTGCCATTACTGCATCTGTTGGTGGTCTTATAATTTGCCTGATATTGTTCTTTGCCTGGGGAGCTAAGATGGTACCGCAGGCAGCCAGCGTGGGAATGATAGCTTCATTAGTTTTAGTGCCGGTGTTCAGTTTGTTTGGAAAAAGAGATTAGCAACGAACTTAGGGCTTAAATTCGATAATGATCTCATTAATTCTCAGTATCATCATGTCAATAGCGATTGCTAATTTACTGCCGTTTTTCAAAAAAGATAAAAAAATAAAAATTCTACATATATTCCTAGGAAATTATTTTCTCGCTTCAATATTTAGCTTTGTTGATAAAGGCAGTCCATTATCAGAGGCTGGAAACTTTGAAATAATCACAGGTTCTCTTACAGGAATTCTTTTCTTTGCAACGTTTCTAATTTACCAGCATAATATTTCTAAAAACGGTGTTTCCTTAAGTGTGGGAGCAATGCGGTTTTCTGTGATGATCCCAATTATAATGGCTTTACTGATATTTGGTGAACCTATTTTTATACTTAATATTGCCGGAATTATCTTAGTACTACTGGCTTTTACATTCTTAACAGATACAAAGTCATTTCACAGCATTTTCTGGTTGGGATTGCTTTTTCTTGGAACCGGTATTGCAGACTCCATTATGAAGTTGTATGAACAGTATGGCTTGGAATCTACTCGTCCTTTTATGATCTACATTTTCGGTTCAGCCATGATCTTCAATTTATTGGTTGTGCTGATCAAGAAAACTCCATTTCATCTTAAATCGTTCTGTTTTGGAATGATACTGGGAATACCAAACAGGCTGACCACCAAATACTTTCTTGATGCTCTGCAGGAAATACCCGCTTCGGTTGTCTATCCTATGTTTGCAGCAGCAGTTGTTGTTTTGGGAATTTTTTCAGATGTCTTGCTTTGGAAAAAGAGATTTAATTTTAAACAGTGGATAGCTTTAGCAATTATGGTTG
>CBFDCX010000302.1:0-1521 GCA_965603415.1 uncultured bacterium | reverse complement strand
CAGAAGCTCAAAAAGAAGAATTACTGGAAATTCGCCAGAAAGCAAAAATATTAGTCGCTTTCGGTTCCTGCGCAAGTTACGGATGTGTTCAAACAATGGCTTACGGTGATGGAAAATGGGAAGAAAGATTTAAGAAGGTTTATGGTGATATGAAATTCACGGTTGGAAAAGCTATCGAGGCTCAACCGATAAGTAATTTCGTTGAAGTGGATGCTACCATTCCGGGTTGCTGCCCCAGTACACCGCAGATGCTTATGGCAATTACCCAACTTTTAAACGGCAATCCACCAGTTTATACAAATGCTCCTGTTTGCCTGGAATGCAAATTCAATGAAAATGAATGCCTTCTCAATAAAGGAATAATGTGTCTGGGTCCTCTTACAAAAGGTGGTTGTACAGCTCCTTGCCCTACACACAACACGGGTTGCGTTGGCTGTTGGGGAATTATCGACGAAGCGAATCATAGTGCAGAATTAGAACTTCTTATTGAAAAAGGATATAAAAAGGAAGATATAATAAGAAAATTCAGGATCTTCGGTGGAAATAATATCGCAGATAAAATTGATGAGCTTATGGAGGTTGCAAAATGAAAATTATAAAAGTAAATCATTTAGCACGAGTTGAAGGAGATGGTGGCATCACTGTTGAATTTGACGGGAATAAACTCAAGAAAGTTAATGTGGATATTTTTGAAGGTCCGCGTTTGATAGAAGCTCTTGCAGTTGGCAAAACGGCTCATGAGATGAATTCTATCACACCCAGGATCTGTGCTATCTGTACGGTCTCACATAAAAATGCATCTGTGAGAGCTAGTGATAGAGCTCTGGCGATCCCTGAAACAGATAAAACATATTCTTCAAGAGAATTGATGCATCTGGGAGAAATAATAGAGAGTCATTCACTTCATGTTTTTGCTCTTGCTCTTCCGGATTTTCTGGGATATCCGAACGTAATTGCAATGGTAGATAAATACGAAGAAGTGGTTGTTCAAGCCTTGAACCTGAAAAAATTCGGAAACAGAATAATGCAGATCTTAAATGGTAAATTCATTCATGGTGAAAATGCTGTTGCCGGTGGGTTTGGCAAATTCCCTACCAAAGATGAACTCCTAGAAATCAAAAAAACTACAGAGAATTTTTTAGATTTTGCAATTGCTGCCGCCGATATTGTCGGTGAATTGGAAATGCCAACATACCTGGAAGAAGAAACCGTATTTGGATGTTGCAATCCGGATAATGAACATGAATTCGGGTACTGGGGAGACTCGATAATTATTTCTGATGGCACTATCATTCCTGCCATGGAATATAAAGAAAATCTTATTGAAAGAGTTGTTCCGCATTCATTTGCAAAACGCTCTTTATACAAGGAAAAACCATTCAGCGTTACAGCTCTGGCAAGATTGATCAATCTTGGTGATAGGCTGCAGGGAAAAGCAGGTGAGTATTATAGAAAATATAGAAATGATAGATGGACCAGAAACCCATTTTTCAATAATTTAGCTCAATGTATCGAGATGAT
>CBFDCX010000301.1:0-1530 GCA_965603415.1 uncultured bacterium | reverse complement strand
AGTTCATGGCACCGGAAGACATGAATAACGCAGCCCAAAAAGCAGCTTCCACCAGCAACCGGAATATTCTTCTTACTGAGCGAGGAACAAGTTTTGGTTACCATAACCTGGTGGTTGATTTTCGTGGATTTGCCATTATGAAACAATTCGGTTATCCGGTAGTGTACGATGTAACCCACAGCCTGCAAAGACCATCGCTAGATAAGACTTCAGGAGGTACTCCCGAATATGCACTGATGATGGCGAAAGCTGCCCTGGTTACGGGCATGGTTAACGGGCTTTTCATAGAAACACATCCTGATCCGCAGAATGCGCTCAGTGATGCCGATTCCATGCTCCCTCTGGATAATATCCCCAATTTTCTGGATGAATGTTTGAAAATATATTAATGAGGATAAAATGAAAGATTTTAAAAAAATAAAACTGCTCATACTCGATAACGATGGAGTTCTTACCGATGGTAAAGTGATCTATGATAATCACCGCACGGAATCGAAAAATTTTTCTGCCAAAGATGGATTGGGGATAAAACTACTCTCTTTCAGTGATATTAATCTGGCAATTATAACCGGCAGAGAATCTGAGGTCGTGGTTCAGCGCTGTGATGATCTGCAGATAACCATGCTTTTTCAGAAAGTACGCAATAAACTGAAAAAAACTAGGGAGTTATTAAAAGAACTGGATCTTTCTTGGGAAAATGTAGCTTATCTTGGTGATGACTGGAATGATTATCCTGTGATGAAAAGATGCCATATTTCTGCCTGCCCGGCAGATGCTTTCCCTGATATCAAAGATAAAGTTGATCATGTTACCAAGCGCAACGGCGGAGAAGGTGCCGTACGGGAATTTATCGTACATATTTTAAAAGAAAAAGGTATATATGAAGAAGTTCTGGAGAAATTCATTTCACATCTGGAAAGTTGTTAGCATTGCTGTATTGATAGTATCCTGCCAAAAACAGGAAGTTCCACAGAATCTGCCTATCGAAGATAAATTACCGGATGAAATTGCTGATTCTATTCGTGTGGTCACCACCACCGGAGAGACTGTAGATTATGTGTTGGACGCAGTGCACATGTACAAATACTATGATACAAAACAGACTTTTGCTGATACGGTATTTGTAACTTTTTATAATCCCGATGAAACTGTGAAATCTACTTTAGAATGCAACAAAGCAGAAGTAAATGATGCGGAAAACACACTGACTGGTATTGGGAACGTAGTGGTGAAAAGTGAGAACGGCATTCTAAAAGCACCTTATATGATATTGGATAGAAATACAAACCAGATATTTGCCAGCAGGGGAGTTATTCTTATTCGGGGAGAAAATACTTTATACGGTGAAGAAATGGAAACAGACCTTAAACTGGACAGGGTAGAGATAACCAAAGTATCTGCCGAAGGTAAACTGGATGAAGAAGAGATCGACTGGTAGAACTGTCTTCTGCTTGATAGCTGTCTTTTTATTTTCAATTACTTCAATTTTTGGCCGGGGAAATGAACTGCGACCTTATAAGCTTATCAATG
>CBFDCX010000300.1:0-1536 GCA_965603415.1 uncultured bacterium | reverse complement strand
AAATGGAAGCAATAGCGTATCTTCATCGACAACTATAAGAATTTCTTCAAGATGAGGAATATAATCATTTATCTTTATCTCCAGCCATTCAGGTTCTTCGCCATCCGGATCGTACATTATTTCGTTGATTACAAAAGGAAGAGCATTGTTATTATAAAAACTAAAATCAAAATCATTAGCAGCGTTCATATCCTCTGAAGAATAAATTTCATATATAAAAGTTGTGTAACCCGCTGTTGGTATTTCCGTAGAGAATTCATATAACAAACTATCCTCCAGTGTAATTTCATCCTGGAAAATTTCGATTTCTGCCTCTTCTCCGTTTAAAGTTATAGAACATGAAAAAATTACTGATGGTATTATTTCTAATCCAATATTTTTAATTAGAACAGAATGCTCAATTTGATCTCCCTGCAAACCAGAGTTAAGTAAAGTAAGCTCCAGGTCTTTTTCAATTGGAAGAACGCTGTTATGCAATGTCGGTGTTCCAAGACTATCCATCGAAACCAGCCAGGTAATATTTTCATCATCGAATGGATTAACTCTCTCAATCGAGAAATCTGTTGGGCAATTATTTCCAATATAAAATGTAGAATCAAAACTGGTGGAATACTCATCTACAAGGTTCAGACTTTCTTCCGTGTTATTCAAGATAGTCCATTGAGAAGCTTCCACAAGTTTATCAGCATCGATATCGGGATAGATCTGTAACATCAAATCTACATTTGCACATACTACAAAAAAATCATTTGCCGTAATTGTACATGAGAAGCGGATTTGACCACCGCCAGCATCAATTATTGCCCAGTTATCCACAACATATCCACAAGCACTTCGGTTAAATATCTCAATCCACTCTTGATTCGTAGTTGCAGGGATGAACATTATCTCATTTAAAACCAACGGTGAGTTTCCAATTAGAATGGAAGTCGCTGACAAATTATTTTCTAAGTTGTTATCATAAAAGTAGATAACTTCTGCTTCAACGATTTGGTAACCTTCATCCAGATTTCCTAACTCACTGCTAAAATTGATAAAACTTTCCGGTGGGATTTCTGGCAGGCTATAAGTTCCAAAAAGACTATCGTTTAGCGTGATTTCAAGCGTTGCAGCCGAGTTATCCACAATCTCTGTGGATAAATTAAAAACCTGTATTTCAAGCCAGTAACTGCCCTCTATTTCAATTAGTTGCACTATCGATATTTCAAGATCTATCGGGTAAAAATTGGCAGCTCCCGGAGTCGGTTCTTCACATTCGAAAAAATCCAATTCACAATTATCAGAATCTTCACCATCATGTTTACGTGCAAGAGAATTTCCTTCTGAAACATCCGGAGCAAAATGAACGCCGGGAGAACCTGTATCATCAGGAAGATTATTTGTATTTGGGGAATCATACAGAACAGTATCGGTAAAAAGTGCGTCAGCAGAAATTAACCTGACACCATCTGTAGCCGTACCACCATTTTGAAAGGCAAGATCTTCTGTAAGATCACAGTTGGGCACAAATTCTTCTCCGATCAGAAGAAAACTATC
>CBFDCX010000299.1:0-1547 GCA_965603415.1 uncultured bacterium | reverse complement strand
ATAGTTGCACCATCCTTCAAATGCTTCCAGGAAATATCCCAGGTAAATCAGTTCATCTTTTTGAACCCGAATAAGAATTCTTTCCGTACCATCTTCAAGTTGTTGTCTTTCCTTGATCTCGAAATTCACTTCCCACCTTATTTTAGTATATGCTCCAGAACTTCTTTAACATTATCCACCAGCATAATGTTCAATCCCTTTTTTATCTCTTCCTGAATTTCGGTTAAATTAGGTTCATTTTTGCGGGGAATAATAATATTCTTGATCTTAGCTCTTTTTGCAGCAATAAGCTTTTCTGCCAAACCGCCAATGGGAAGGACATTACCGACAAGGGTTATCTCGCCTGTCATAGCAAAGTTATGCTTTATCTTTCGAGATGATAGTGCCGAAACAATAGCAGCAATTATCGTTACACCTGCAGATGGTCCATCTTTAGGAACAGCTCCTTCGGGGATATGCAGATGTATGTCGTAGTTCTTATAAAAATCTTCATTGATACCATAATGCCGGGCATGTTGACGGGCATAGCTGAAGGCAGCCTGAGCCGATTCCTGCATCACATCGCCAAGTTGTCCGGTTAATTTTAATTTTCCAGTTCCTTTCAATTTTATCACTTCAATCTGCAGTGTCTCACCACCAAAACGCGTCCAGGCAAGTCCTGTAACCACCCCCACTGTATCTTTGCGGTTGACCTCGGAATATAAGTGTTTGGGAATACCCAGGTAGTATTCCAGGTTGATACCTTTAATAGTTACTTTCTTTTTAGTTTTTCCCTCTACACATTGCTTGGCAACTTTTCGTAAGATCTTGGTAATTTGCCTTTCCAATTCGCGTACACCTGCTTCTCTGGTATACAATTTGATGATCTTTTCCAGAGCGATTTTTTGATAAGAAAGCTCTATTTTGCCGTGGAGATCGTGTTCTTTTAATACTTTAGGTACCAGGTGCTTTGTAGCAATATTGATCTTTTCAAAAGCTGTGTAGCCGGGCAATTCAATAACTTCCATACGATCCAGAAGCGGTTGTGGAATGGAATTCAGTGTATTGGCAGTTGTGATAAATATCACCTGGGAGAGATCGTATTCAAAATCGAGATAATGATCGCGGAAAGAGTTATTCTGTTCCGGGTCTAGCACTTCCAGAAGTGCGGAAGCCGGGTCACCCCGAAAATCCATACTCATCTTATCGACTTCATCCATCATGATAAGGGGATTGATAGTGCCGGCTTTTTTCATACTCTGAATTATCATCCCGGGAAGGGCACCTACATATGTACGGCGATGACCGCGAATTTCTGCTTCATCACGAACCCCACCCAGAGAAAGTCGTACAAATTTCCTTTTCATAGCTCGGGCAATGGATTTTCCCAGAGAGGTTTTTCCCACACCGGGAGGTCCCACAAAGCAGAGGATCTGTCCTTTCATTTTTTTTGTCAGTTTAACTACTGCCAGGTATTCCAGGATGCGTTCTTTTACTTTTGTAAGACCATAGTGGTCTTCATCCAGTATTTTCTGTGCAGTATCAAGAGTGAACTCTTTCAATTCCGG
>CBFDCX010000298.1:0-1551 GCA_965603415.1 uncultured bacterium | reverse complement strand
ATGTAGATGGTGGCTTAGTAATGTAACCAATAAATAGGAGGAAATAATGGACATTATTGCAAAAGTAAAAGCAATTATCGTTGAAGAACTCGGTGTGGAAGAAAGTGAAGTTACTCTAGAAGCCAGCTTCATTGAAGATCTGGGAGCTGACTCTCTCGATACTGTAGAACTTATCATGAAATTCGAAGAAGAATTCGATATTGACATTGCTGACGAAGAAGCAGAAAAACTGACTACAGTTGGTAAAGCTATCGAATATCTTAAACAAAAGCTTGGATAATAATATCAATTATGGTGGGGGATTTTTTTGACCTCACCATAATTATATCAAATTATCCTAACGAGAGGTTTTAATGAATAAAAGAAGAGTTGTAATTACAGGTATGGGCACATTGAACGCCATTGGGCACAGCGTTAATGAAACTTGGGAAAATCTGCTGGCAGGAAAATCGGGAATTGACCTTATCAAAAACTTTGAAGTTACAGACGAATTTTCCAGCCAGATAGCAGGAGAAGTTAAGAATCTTGATATGACACAATATTTTGATCATAAAAGACTTAAAAAAATAGATAAATATTCACAATTTGCACTTATAGTTGCTAAACAGGCAATGGAAGATTCAGGTTTGATTAATGCTGAATTCGATCACGATCGTGCGGGTGTTATCATCGCTACAGGAATTGGTGGAATGGAAACTTTTGAAATGGAAGCAAGTAAAATGACACTCAAAGGACCAAAAAGGATCAGTCCTTTTTTCATTCCAAAAATGATTGCTAATATCGCCTCCGCTGAAGTTGCCATAGAATATAATTTCAGAGGTTTGAACTTTAACATATCTTCAGCTTGTGCTTCTGCAAATCACGCAATGGGTACTGCCTATCGAACAATTCAATATGGAGATGCCAACATTATGCTTACCGGAGGTTCGGAAGCTTCTGTAACAGCCCTTTCTGTGGCTGGTTTTTGCGCTATGAGAGCTCTCAGTACCAGAAATGATGAACCGCAGAAAGCCTGTCGTCCATTCGATAAGGAAAGAGATGGATTTATTATGGCAGAAGGGGCCGGCGTTCTTGTTTTTGAAGAAATGGAGCATGCTCTGAAACGTGGTGCAAAGATCTATGCTGAAATTGTTGGATATGGCGCAACTTGTGATGCTTTCCATGTTACTGCTCCTGCAGAAAACGGAGAAGGTGGTGCACGTGCCATGAAAATGGCTATCGAAGATGCAGGTATTAATCCCGATGAAATTGATTACATTAATGCACATGGTACTTCCACTCCCCTGAATGACCCGAACGAAACAGCAGCAATTAAAACTGTTTTCGGAGATCATGCATACAACTTAAAAATCAGTTCTACTAAATCGATGGTTGGACACACTTTGGGAGCAGCAGCTGCTATCGAAGCGTTAGCTTGTTGTAAAAGCATCGAAACTGGCAAAATCCATCCAACCATAAATCAAGAACACCCAGATCCGCAATGTGATTTAAATTATGTTCCCAATAAAGCCATTGAACATGAAGTTAATTATACATTGAGCAATTCTCTTG
>CBFDCX010000297.1:0-1552 GCA_965603415.1 uncultured bacterium | reverse complement strand
CTATCGAAGATATCCTGGAAGAGATCGTCGGTGAGATCGAAGATGAATATGATACCACTGCTCCCATGGAAGTGGAGAAGATAGGAGAAAATCAATATATTGTGCAGGGCTTCGTTGAGATCGATTTCCTGAATGACGAATATGAAATGAACCTACCCGAAGGTGATTATGAAACCATTGCCGGGCTCATCATCGATAAATTGGAAAAGATCCCACGTCAGAATACCAAACTTACTGTAAATAAGTGGAACATAACTATCCTGCAGGTTTCCGATGTAAAGATCCTGAAACTGGAAATGAAATATATTAGCGATAAAAAAACATGATAATAAAGACCAATATCCTGAATCCTGTCTCTTCCCAAGAAGCAGAATTTATTCCTGATGTCTTCATCTCAATATCGCAAGGTAAAATAAGCTCCATTTCCAAAGCAACACTCAGTCACGATTTTATCGATCATTCAGATCTGGTCTGCATTCCGGGATTCATAGACACACATGTACATCTTTCCCAATTCTATATTCGCGGTTCACATAGTCCAAATCTGCTGCACTGGTTGAATACTTACGCATTTGCTGAAGAATTCCGCTCGAAAGAACCGGACTATGCCAGAAAAGTTGCACAGGATTTTTTCCATGATTCCATTAGAAAAGGAACGACCACTTCTGTTATTTACACAGCTCCTTTTAAACAGGCATGTGATATTGCTTTTGAAGTTGCACAGGAATTGGGAGTGCGTGCTGTCATCGGAAAAACCATGATGGACACCGGTTGCCCTGATTTGCTGAAAGAAGATACAAATACATCTTTTAAGGATAGTGTGGAGATCTTTGAAAAATGGAATAAAAAGACTACTTTACTGGAATATGTTTTCTCTCCTCGTTTTGCTCTTACCTGCTCTGCTGAATTAATGCAGCTTACAGGTAATTTTGCAAAAGAAAACGATGCTTTTATTCAAACCCATCTTTCCGAAAATCATGAAGAAATAAAGACTACTCTCCAGCTTTTCCCGGATTGTGAAACCTACACTGCTATTTACAAGAAATATAATCTCCTGGGACCCAAAACCATCCTGGGTCATGTACTTCATGTGGATGATAAAGAAATTGATATCCTGCGTAAAACCAGTAGTAAAGTTGCTCATTGTCCCGATTCCAACTTCTTTTTAAAAAGCGGAATGTTCCCGCTGAAACGTGTGCAGGAAGCAGGTATAGATCTTGCCCTGGCTTCCGATGTGGCAGGCGGTACTTCGCTTAGCATGCTGAATGTAATGAAGATGTGCAGCTTCCACCAGGACGATCATGTTGTATCTCCGCAGGAAGCATTTTATTATGCTACTCTGGGTGGAGCAAAAATATTGGGAAAAGAGAATATTATTGGTTCTGTAGAAGAAGGTAAGGATGCCGACCTGGTATTCCTCAAAATTCCTGAACAAAATAAATACAATTGTAATGAACTGCTATCCAAACTCATTTATGTAAATGACGAAGTGGAAATAATATCTACTCTGGTGGCTGGTAGAAAGATTTATTAGTAAGCTTCGTACAGAACA
>CBFDCX010000296.1:0-1563 GCA_965603415.1 uncultured bacterium | reverse complement strand
TTGTTACGGTAACTGTAACTTCACCGGTTTCACCCGGTTCAAGAGGAAATATGATGGAACCGTTCTCATTGGTCAATCCGGTTTGAAAAATTTCATCATCTCCCTTCAATATCGTAACCCAGGCATTTTCCACAGGAAGACTATTCATATCTTCCACATCTACCTGGAAGTAATTTGTGCCCAGGGCTACCTCATCCGGATAGTAGACTGCCAGTTCCTGGGGAATACCCGTCCAGATCTCCATGCCGGGATCACCCATCAGGTTATTCCAATATGAAAACTGGTTAACCGCATTGGCAGGATTACCGGGATAGTTGAGATAAAGATTTAATTTTCCTCTATTCAAAGCTCCGCCCATATGATATATTTCATCGACAAAAATCCCGTAAAAAATTCCAGCATCTACGCAATTATTGAAACATGTATGAGTATTTCCTGTGGCAGTGGAAATAGCTGCAATAGCACCCTTTAGATTACCAGGAGAACCGGCTTTTAAAAATCTTTCACTCATACAATCTTGTGTACCTTCAAAATCACCGGTTAAACAAGTAAGGGAAACAACTACCGGCAGCATACTGCCATTAATTAGATTATCGGTATAATTGTTGTTCCAGCCGCTCATGTAAACAAAACCACGATAATTAAAATAACTCACTCCACCGTTGAGTCCGCTTTGCATCTGGCTAACCCAGCTTCCCTGGGAAGTATCATAAACCTCCTGAAAATTAAAATCCGGTTTATGGTATTCCATCATTTGCCTGATATTCTGCTTTGTATCGATGCAGGAAGGACCGGAATCTGTGGGATCGCCCACAAGAAGTGCTTTGTTATACCAATCAGTTTGTGCCAGATAAGGTTCTTTTTCATAATTCAGAATTTTTGCAACTATGGTTTGAAGTTCTATGAGAGAATTAAAGGAAAGCCTGCCTAAAAATACATCTGCCAGAATATCATTCCCTTCCAGTAAAGCATATATCTGATCACCTTCACCGTTGTAACCACCACCATCGATATGCCCTGTGGGAATAGAATAATTTCCTCCCGCATCACCTACCAGACAGACAAATTCTGGAGGATTTTCCCAATTATCGTAAGCATTCTGGATATAACTTTTTATTTCATCTACAGTAGTTCCTGTTTCTGATGTATTTTCCATTACCACATCAAAACCTTTCTGGTGTTTCCAATCAGCTAGAATCTGTAAAACACCTTCAACACTTGCATCATCGGGGTAGATAAACAGGTAGCAGGGCTCTTGAAAATCGGTGTTTTCGCGCAGGTTTGAGTTATAATTTACAATCGTGGATCGGTACATAGATTCAAAGAAACGTGATCTTTTTGTTTGTCTTATTTTCTGGTTCAAACCGCTTATACCATTACATTCGACAGTAATTTCCAGGTTCGTGAAGATGCGCAATTCGTTCTCCCGGGGATCATATCGGAAAGGATTTATGGTAACAGGAACTATGCGGAAATCACGCATTATGGCAGGTGAACCGATCTCTACTATTTCTTGCGGGAAAACTGTATTACTGTTATAAAATTCCTTATTAATTATAAAAG
>CBFDCX010000295.1:0-1622 GCA_965603415.1 uncultured bacterium | reverse complement strand
TGGCTCAAATATGAAATAACCAGACATCCGGATAGACCAAGGTCTTCGGAAATTATAAAAGAATTATTTACAGATTTTATTCCGTATGTGCAGGGATTTCCTAAAGATCCGGCATTAATAACAGGTTCTGCGAATTTTAAGAATCAAAAAGTTTTTATCATTGCTCAAGAGAAACCTAAAGGGTTATCTATGGATGAGCAAGTAAAAGTGAATTTTGGTATGGTCAAACCCGAAGGTTATTCTCTGGCAATGAAAATTATGGATATAGCTGAAAGAACAAATACTCCTTTAATCACCATCATCGATACACCTGGTGGAGATCCATTTGAACATTCAGCAGAATATCTTCAATCCTGGAAAATATCTGATTGCATCTACAAAATGGCTGGATTAAAGACCAGGACAATTGCTCTCATTTTAGGAGAAGGAGGAAGTGGAGGAGCTCTTGCTTTACAGGTTGCGGATAGAACTCTGATGCTGGCAAATGCTGTCTACTCCGTGATGTCACCAGAAGGATGCTCCAGTATTATTCTTCGAAACCCAGCCAGAAAAGAGGAAGCTGCCAACCTTCAAAAACCCACAGCAGAAGATATGTTAGCTTTTGGAATTATCGATGATATCATTCCTGAACACGAAGGCGGAGCACACAATGATGTAAAAAGGACTATCATCAACATTGAGAAAAAACTCTCATTGAACCTGAATGAACTTAATAATATCGATCCAGAAAAGCTTTTGAAAAGCAGATACAAACGATTTATCGGTTATGGAGAATTGAAAGAAGATGTTTCCGAAGTATTCAAACAAAAGACAATCAAAACTGTACATAACATTGAAAAGAAATTTAAAAAAATATTTACGAAATTAAAAAAAGTCGGTGATTATCTGACGTTGCATTTAGCAAAAACTCTAAAAGAAGAAGAAATTAAGGATTTAAGTAAACATGAATATTATGAATGTGAAAAATGCCACACCAGTATTTCCATTCAAACCTTCCGGGATAATTTCAAAACCTGTACTAAATGTGGAGCAATCAGCAGGAAATATTATTTGTCAGCCTACGAATGGATAAACTGCATCACAGATAAAAATTCCTTTGTGGAAACCGATAAATTCCTCGTGCCCAAAGATACATTGAAATTCAGTTATAAATATGAAGGTAAAACTAAATCTTATAAAGAAACAGTAAAAAATGCTCAAAAAAAGAAAGGTGTAAAGGAAGCTCTGGTGATCGGAGAAGCGAGAATTTTTGATACTCCTGTGATTGTAGCTGTATCTGAATTTGGATTTTTAGGTGGTTCGATGGGTTCTGTGGTCGGAGAAAAATTTGTAAGAGCAGTGAAATTAGCTATATTAAAGGAATATCCGTTGATATCCATCGCTCTTTCCGGGGGCGCTAGAATGCACGAAGGAATTTTCTCCTTAATGCAAATGGCAAAGACAAATATGGCTTTGACCAAATTGGAAAAACCTTTTATTTCCGTTCTTGCAGATCCCACCTTTGGAGGAACATTAGCCAGTTTTGCCACACAGGGAACGATAAT
This sequence comes from uncultured bacterium, assembly GCA_965603415.1. GTDB lineage: Bacteria > Cloacimonadota > Cloacimonadia > Cloacimonadales > TCS61 > JACNIV01. The sequence goes on along the minus strand of CBFDCX010000295.1, from coordinate 78 downwards.
TTTAGCCGAAAAAAATGCTCAAATCGGTTTTGCCGGTCCGCGAGTAACCAAACTTATCTCCGGTAAAGATATGGATGA
>CBFDCX010000294.1:0-1628 GCA_965603415.1 uncultured bacterium | reverse complement strand
ATTCAAAAGGCAATTGAAAACCCCAGAGAAATAAATTATAACCTGGTAAATGCTAATGCAGTGAAAGTTTTTATTGTGTTGTGTTATACGATTTTTGCTGTAATTATCTTTGCTATCTCAGGGAAAATACTCTGGCTGCATGGATTGATATTAGCACTTGGTAATAGTCTGGGAGCTTTCCTGGGAGTAAACGCTGCCATAAAAAAAGGAGAGAAAGCTGTGAAAATTGTTCTGGCAATTGCTATCATCATTGCATGCTTAAAATTATTCGGTATTTTCAAACTGATCGGATTATGATGAATAAATGTTTTTCTGCATCGTAGATAGTTGCAGTTCATTAAAATAAAAAAAGGAGTGTATATGAAAAAAGTGTTAATTTTAATATTATTATCTGTTATTCTTTTTAGTTGCGATATTTTTAATACAAAATTTGAAGATTACGAAGATGCCATTATGTATGAAGCAGCAGTATATATCGCACCACCGGAAAACCCAGAAACACTCAAAATTATGACCTGGAATATCAAATTCGGCGGAGCGAGAATAGATTTTTTCTTTGATGGTTGGGGTGATGAAGTACTGATGGACGAGAATGTTGTCATAGATAATATGCACCAAATTACAGATTATATCCAGTTTGTAAACCCGGATATTGTTCTGCTTCAGGAAGTGGATATAGATAGTAAACGCAGTGCATATGTAGATCAGGTGCAATTCATACTTGATAATACAGATATAAATTATGGAGCCTATGCTTCTCAATGGAAAGCTGATTTTGTGCCAAGTGACGGTATTGGACGAATGAATTCGGGAAATGCTATTTTATCTAAGTGGCAAATTACTTCTGCAGAAAGAATTGCTTTACCATTGATAGGGGAACAGGATACTTTAACACAATATTTTTATCTACGCCGGAATATACTTAAAACGATCATAGAGATCGAAAATATGGAATTGCCTGTATTGAATACTCATACAGCAGCGTATTCCAAAGATGGAACCAAAAAGGAACAGATCGATATTTTTAAAGCAGAACTTGATGCTATAGATACCGAATCAATTCGTTTTGTTGCAGGAGGTGATCTGAATGCAATTCCTCCCGGTTCTCTTAATTATTTAGGTGATCTTTTCCCTGATAGACCAGACGATTTGCTAGATAATTTCGAAGTTGAAGATTATGATGTAACCGAACTCCAGGAACTTTACGATGATTACAGTCCTGCTTTACCATTGGAAGATTATCTTACCGAAGAAGAAGCAGGAGTGTATGTTAGCCCGTTTTATACACATTCAATTAAAATTATTCCTGATTCTATTGATTGGAACCGTAAACTCGATTTTCTATTCACAAATCATATTACCGGTTGGATTGCAAATTCGGATTCTACCCATCAAGATACACGAGAATTTTCCGATCACTGCCCTGTTACTGTGGAAATGGAGTGGTAAAATGAAAAAGATAATAGCTTTAATTATATTCTTATTTGCAGGAATTATTTCAGCCAACAATGCTATCTGGCACGATGGCTCTGCCAAAACACTCCCGGAAGGAAGAATTGAAGTAGGTGTGTTCCAACCATTGAGATATGGATTAAACGAAACTCTTGAACTTTCTACATTTCCTCTGG
>CBFDCX010000293.1:0-1633 GCA_965603415.1 uncultured bacterium | reverse complement strand
TTGTGACTCTTTATGATCGAAGAAGATAACCACAGCTATCAGGATGATCATGATCACAAGCGCTATAGCTGCGATCGTCATATTGTATCGTTCATCTTCAAACACTCTCCCCGTACCGGGTTCCGGTAAAGGTTCGGGAGCGATGGGAAGTTCATAATCTTCGGCAACATCGAGAATATCCAGCAGGTGTATAACTGGTACACCTTTTTCAGCAAACAGGAACATTGTGCCTTTAATCGGAAGATTTTTCAGATAAAGATACCTGTGAAAACCCGGTGTTACCAGCCTGCCATTGATAGTGCTTCCCAAACTGGACAATCCTCCTCCAATATTTACATACAATTTTATATCTTCTTTCCCGACTTCATTTTCAAAAACAGCCATTTTCTTCAGAATGTTTTTTTCCAAGCTTTTTTTGTGAATGAGTAGTACATTATTGCGTTTAATTGCTTCTTCTATAAGTTCACGCCCGGATCTGCTCAAGCTTCTTCCCAGGTCACGCCCACCACCCAGAGAAGCTGCCACACTTTTATAAGGAAATATTTCTTTTTCATTAAGAAGAGATTCAATATCGAGCCAGGTAAAAGTGGTATCGGTAGCACCGAACATGGAAGCTCCCACAGAAGAGATCATGATAAGATCGAGGTTCAGAACTCTGGCAGCACTCATTACAGCCAGGTTTATACCGGGAAATGAGCCTGTACAGCTTACCGCTACCTTGTCGCCTTTTTTTACTCTTGCCTGTTTGAACATATCCACCATAACACTTGCGAAATTGGGATTCAAGCTGGTGAGTTTAGCAGTCAGGTTACCGCGGTCTGTTGTAATAACAGTATTCTTCTCTCCGATCAGAGCAGTTGAATTGGGATCATTCACCTCATCTATCACCACGCCTTGCGCTAAACGGTATTCTTTAATAATTTTTTCTGCTTCTTGCATTAACACAGCAGCTTCATATTTCTTATCAAAATATCTCTCTTTTACAAATACTCTGCTGTTATCCACCCAGGAAAAAAGCACGATTGCTATCAAACAGACAGATACTAAACTAAATTTGGATTTTGCACTTGGTATGAACATAACACCTAACCTATTAACTTTCCACCGAATATCAGAACAAGTAAAAAACGCACTACTACAGCAGCCACGATCATGATCGATATTGTTTTGATAATTCCCTGTTTTTCCATGGAATTAGCTATCAATCCCGGAATAATAAACCCGATTACATTTACAGAATAATCTGAATGAAAGCCGGTAAACAGACCATAATACCTGGAAGCCCATCCCAAAATAAATCCCAGTAGTACGGTAATTACCATTCTGCGGCGTCCGTAAATGAACATTACGTTGCCCAGTAATTTTACCAGGAAATAGACAATGAAACTGATAATTAAAGTAGCCAGGATGGTCATCGGTTCATGCAGGAACATAGCCACATAACCAGCCACCACGATTCCACCGGCAGCAGCACCAAAGGTTTCCAGGAAAAACAAACTTAACAGCACTCCCAGACCAATTGCAACTTCAAACATTTATTTCCTCTCTTTAAAGTAATTTACGATGATGCCGCCATTTCCACCGATATTCCCAATACCCAACATCAGGAAGTCTTCGGATTTCAACTTTGAAA
>CBFDCX010000292.1:0-1689 GCA_965603415.1 uncultured bacterium | reverse complement strand
CCTTCTTCTTCCAATAGCTCTTTACACAACTCTCTGATGCTATGTTCATCATCCACTATCAATATATGTTTTTTCATTTTTATCCCTAATCCTGATTCTTGCTTTCTTTCTGAATTAATTCCAGGTTTTTTAATTTTTGAAGTCTTGCCAGGATGCTATTAATGCCATTAATAGCTTCTGTCATCTGATCGCTTGCTTTTGTTAGCTTGTCATCTTTATGATCTTGGGCTGCTTTTACCACTCTTCTGATCGATAAAGAAATTATTGTAAGCGGGTTGTTTATATCGTGGTCGATACTTGCTAATGGTGCAGCTACTGAAACTACTTCTTTATATTTATCAAGAGTAATTTTGTTTTGAATAATATCTTTCTGCTTTTCAGCAATAACAGTTTCCTGTTCCTTTAATAGATCTTTGCTTTTCTGCATATTGACTGCAATTTTCTTCATCAGGTCACTGAGGAAATTAGATATGAAAGCAATTCCACTGAAAAGACCGGTATAAGAGATCAGGAAAATGGTCTGGGAAGAAACATCTGCATCGAATGTTCCACCGCCGACTGTTGCCAGCCAACCAAAGTTATACATCAATATCAGCATTAAAAGACACATGCTGCCTATCATTGCTGCTAAAATCCCTCCTACATTCTCAATATTGAGACTGGCTGTGATCACAGCTATAAGATAGATCCATACAAAGGAACTATTCAAACCTCCTGTGAGATGTACAACTAAAGTGGCAAAAACAATATCAAGAACAATTTGCAAAGAACTGAATAAGATGTTCGTTCTTATTATTTGCATGTGAAAAAGCATATTCAAAACACAGATACCAATAAATGTAGAGACAAAGACCACGATAGGATACATCTCCTGGATCTGGTTCACACGCAAAATTCCTATAGCAAATAAAATAAGCACTATAAACCAGCGGATCTTTGACCACCATTTATTCATCTGGATTTCATGATTTGTTATTGCGAGTGTATCCATTGTTACTCCAATCCTTTTTTTTAAAGGTTATTCATCTTCAAACCAGCTAATAATTTTAAGTTCATATTCTAATGTTAGAAATGCATCGTTAAATGCCGCAAGTATTGCTCCCCAATCATAAGCAATTTGACAGTTACCGAGAACGGTTACATCTTCATACTGGATTCCACCTTCGCAGTAAATTGCTCCGTTGAAACCATTATTACCGTTAATGAATAATGTTCCGGTAATCCACATTATTCCTTCGAAAGAACCTCCGGAAAAATGAGCATCACCATCGATTATGAGTATTCCACTTCCTGCCCAGTCTGCTGTTGTTACCTTCAACGAACCACCCTCATTAGCGAATGAAACCCAGGTTATGTCTTCAAAACCTTCAGGATTGTTGGGAGGGTCCTCAAAGTGGTTATCAGCAATAGCATCCATTTCTGCTTTTGTAATTCCGAAAAAATCTTCAAAGTCTAAAGGAGGATCGCAGTTTTCATAAAGATTACCAGTGATATCTGCACTACCTCCTACTTCGATCGCTCCGTTTGCATACATAGCTCCCTGAGCATGAGTGGGAACCCAACATACCAGAGCACTGCTTTTGTGTTGAATTGTTTCATTAGCATTTTGATAACCTGCATAAGAAATGATTTCTATAGTGTCATTTGTTGTATTTGATATAAATTGAATACTGTCTATTGTACCATCCA
>CBFDCX010000291.1:0-1690 GCA_965603415.1 uncultured bacterium | reverse complement strand
TCCCAAAGCCGGATATGATATTTTAAAAAATATCGAATTTCCCTGGCCGGTAGCCAATATTGTTCTTCAGCATCACGAGCGGATAAATGGCTCAGGCTATCCTGCCGGATTAGAAGGAAAAGATATCATTCTGGAAGCAAAAGTACTGGCAGTTGCCGATGTGGTGGAATCCATGGTTTCGCATAGACCATATCGAGCTTCATTTCCCCTGAAAAGAGCTCTGGGTGAAATAATACAAAACAGAGAAATACTCTACGACCCGGACATCGTAGATTGTTGTCTGGAGCTGTTCAATAAAAATAATTTCCAATTTGAAGAGAGAGAAGAACCTTCTCCATTATTAGGGTGATTATGTTTTGTCCTAAATGTAAATCTGAGTTCGTAAAAGGTATAACTCTCTGTCCGGAATGCAATGAAGCGCTTGTAAAAAAACTTCCCGAAAATAAATTTGTAGAATTTGTAAAATTATGTGAATCACCCAATCCTTCCATGACAGCAATTATTAAATCCATTCTGGATAGTGCAGATATTCAATATTTTGTCAGAGGTGAAAACATGCAGACTCTTTTCGGTGGATGTTTAGAATTCACTAATCCCCGTCTTTCGCGGGTTGAATTCCTGGTGAGCAAAGAAGATAAAGAAACAGCTTCGGAACTTATCAAAGAAATCGAGCCGGAAGAAGAAGAATAAAGAATACGGAGATAATATGAAAAAAGTTATTTATTTTGGAATATTGCTGATTTTGTGCATTCAATTATTAAACGCTTTCGATAAATTTGATGCAGAAAGCGTTATCTCTTCCGAAGATATTATAAAAGCTGTAGCAGAAGTCAAGGCAGACAGCCTTACATCCAAACAGGATTTTGAAGAATGCATAAAAGATTTTGAGAAGATCGAGGGTATGTTCACTTTGTATCGTAACAATGAAGATGGTACGGTCTATCTCCAGATATTACCCGATCAATTCGGTAAAATTTTCCTGTGCAATATAACACGTCAGACCGGTGATGCATATATGTTCGATGCATCTTCTATGATGTGGAATTTCCCATTTTTCTTTAAAAAAATAAATAAACGTGTGCAATTGATCCAGAAAAACCTTAAATTCAGAGCAGAAGAACCCGCTATGAAAAGAGCGGTGGAAAACAGCATTACAAATTCCATAATTGCTTCCTCAAATATTGTATGCAAACCTCAGGCAGAAACAGGCGCCATCCTGATCAAAGCATCCGATCTCTTCCTGAAAGATATGGCAAACGTGGAAAGCCGTACAGATAGCCGGAAGATGAGATATAACTTTGACAAAGAAAACAGTTATTTCGACAAAATAAAATCATTCCCCTTGAATACGGAAATCGATGTGGTGCTGCATTATCAGACAGAGAAATGGCAGAATATTTATACCCTGCCGGATTCACGAAGTATGATCCATCGTTATCATTACAGCCTGGCTGAGATCCCCGAATCGAATTATAAACCCAGACTCGCAGATGACAGGCTGGGACATTTTACCACCATTTTCCAGGATTATTCAAATCTTCTTACCGAAGACCCTTATATACGTTATATAAATCGCTGGCACATCGAAAAAGAAGATCCCAAAGTAAAAATCTCCAAAGCTAAAAAACCTATAGTTTTCTGGCTGGAAAATACAATTCCGGTAGAATTTCGGGATGCCTGCCGTAAAGGT
>CBFDCX010000290.1:0-1707 GCA_965603415.1 uncultured bacterium | reverse complement strand
GTAGACATTATAGTTAACACCAGCGGTACAACCGGAGAAAATATCAAACAGACTGATAGAAAATTATCCAGGTTTTTTGAGCCCATGTACCAGTCTACTATTCTTAACTATGAATCTTTGAATACACGTGAAGATGGATTTCAACAACCCTGTTATCTGTTTATTCATCCGAATGATGCAACAATAGCAACAACACTTTCCGATCTGGTAGACTGGAAGCATAGGAAAGGTTTTGAGGTGCATACGGCCAGCACAGCGCAGACGGGAACAACCACTACATCAATCAAAGCATATATTCAAGATGCGTATGATACATGGGAAAATCCACCGGAATTTGTATGTCTGGTAGGTGATCATAATTATTCATATCCTTCATTTCATATTCCAACTTTCTTTGAAACCTATTCATATTACGGAGGAGAGGGTGACCATCCTTACGCAAAATTGGAAGGAAATGATGTTTTGGAAGATATATTTATCGGACGAATCTCAATTTCTTCTTACACCAATCTTCAGACTTATGTAGCAAAAGTACTATTGTATGAGAAAGAACCATATATGGTTGAAACAGGCTGGTATGGTAGTTCTGTGATGGTGGGAGATCCATCCAGTTCCGGCCCATCAACAGTTTTCACTAAACAATTTATAGTTGAATTAATGGAAGAATATGCTCCGAATATTAATGCTACAGAAGTATATACGGGAGGTTATTCCAGTGCCATGGTTAGTAATCTGAATTCTGGGGTGAGTTATTTTAACTACCGTGGATATATTAATATGAGTGGTTTTACGAGCTCCATGATTTATAATTTAAATAACGGATTAAAGCTTCCATTTGCTGTATTCCTCACTTGTTCAACCGGAAGTTTTGCCTCAGGAGAAAGCCGTAGCGAAGCCTTTATCCGGGCTGGAAGCCCTTCTGCACAGAAAGGAGCGATAGCTGCAATAGGAACTGCAACCAGTGGTACACACACACAATTTAATAACTGCATCGATGCAGGTATGTTCTACGGTATTTTTGCAGATGGCATTTACAATCCGGGTGGTGCTGTAAATAGAGGAAAACTTAGCTTGTTTTTGAATTATCCACAGAATCCTGGAAATGCTGTGAACATCTTCTCACATTGGAATACTCTGATGGGTGATCCAGGAGTGGAACTATGGACTGGTATACCACAGGAACTGATAGTAGACTATAATCCACAAATATCTATAGGAACAGATTATCTGGAAGTTACAGTTACAAAAGATGATGGATATCCTTTGGAGAATGCCTGGGTAACAGCGCTAATGGGTAGTGATGATATCTTCGCTACAGGTTATACAGATGCAGAAGGTTATATTGCCCTGTCGGTTTATGCAGATCTTCAAGGTTCTTGTTATCTTACTGTAACCAAGCACAATTTTATTCCTCATCTTGGTGGAATCGATATTATTGAAACTGATAAATTCGTAAATGTACTCGATTTTATAATTGATGATGATAATTCAGGTACATCTATTGGCAATAACGATGGTTTTATAAATCCCGGGGAATCGATCGAACTAAAAGTGGAATTAAAAAACTTTGGAACTCAAACGGCAAATTCGGTCTCGGCAGTTATTACCTCGGATGAAGATTTTATTATGATTACAGACAATACTGAATTTTATGGAAACATAGATCCCGGTACTTCACTTTATTCATCCGATGATTTTGATTTTACA
>CBFDCX010000289.1:0-1708 GCA_965603415.1 uncultured bacterium | reverse complement strand
CGGAATAACTAAGATCGGTATCTTCCATATCTAATTTTGAGGCTTCAAAACCAGGATAAGATGAAATAGCTTTTTGTACAAGCCGAAAGCGTTTCTCAGCAGGAAGGATGTTCCTGTTTTGTTTAAGAGGATGATTTCCTGTAGGCAGGAAAAGTACTTTGTCCAACTCCAGAGCTTGAGTTGCCGTTTGCGCCAAGGCGATATGACCTACATGAAGCGGGTCGAAAGACCCGCCCAAAAGTCCTATTTTCATTTATTTCAATTTCTGCAGTAGATGGTTAATCTTTTCTGTTTCTTCTGAGCCGGGATAGCGCTCGGTAAGTCTGCCAGCCGTAGAGACTGCATTTTCTTTATCTTTGCGCGTGATATATATTTTAGCAGAATAGTAGAGCGACATTTTGTCCAGTTCATCTGCATTTCCCAGTTCAGCAATCTCATCAAAATACATCAAGGCTGCACTGTAATCGAACATTTTGTAGTAAGCATAACCATTGTAATATTTCTTTTCCAGTAGTTTATAGCGGCACTTCTGGATATAATCGATAGCATCTTTTTTCATTTCATCGAAAGGAAATTTCTCGATAAAAGTCTCGAAAGCAGTGATAGCTTTTTCGGTTTCTTCCTGTGTGTAATGAGCAGGACGAGATTCGTTATAGTAACACACACCAATCTGAAAATACGCCATGTTTATATCTTTGTAATCGTGAAATAAACGAATCAGTTCTTCATATTCGAATCTTGCTTCCAGGAATTTATTCTGTAAAAAATAACAATCACCCAGTTTCATTTGTGCTTCGGAAGTATACTTTGAATTCCTTTCAAAAACCACATCTGCGAAATAGGGAATTGCTTTGTGGTGTTTTCCAAGCTCCATATACTCGTTTCCTATTTCCATTTTGCGTTCTATTGGCATTTGCTGGGTAAGCCTGTTCTCACTACATCCGATTAGTGTGATAATTGCAATAATAGCTATCAATATCTTTTTCACAACAACCCCTTTTCATGCTTTTTCAAAGAAAGCTTTGTAAGCTTTGTAGCAGGAATAAATATCAGCTTTACTGGTAAGTTCATAAAGTGAATGCATTCCCAGAACACCGGGTCCGCAATCAATAACTTCCGCTCCGTATTCCGCCATGAATTTGGCAATAGTTCCTCCGCCACCTTCATCCACTTTGCCCAGTTCACCGATCTGCCAGTTCACCTTTTCCTTGTTGAAGATACCTGTAATTTTGGCATTGAATTCGGCATTGGCATCGTTGGAACCGCTTTTTCCACCACTACCGGTGAATTTGGTTACACTAACGCCAAAACCAATATGAACGGCATTATCCTTCTCATGAACACCCGGAAAATTAGGATTGATACCGGCATTTACATCGGCAGAAAGCACCTGACTTTGAAGCAGGGTTTTCCTAAGTGTTGCACTGTCATAAGATTCACCATTATGCTTTAACAGATCAGCAATAAAATCGATGATGAATATTGATCTGGCACCGGTATTACCCTCACTTCCGATCTCTTCTTTATCTGCCAGAAAAACCACTGCGGTTTTATCAGGTTTAGCGGCAAAGATAGCTTCGGCAGAAGTGTAGGCACAGATCCTGTCATCCTGCCCATAACCCAGAACCAGGCTTTTATCGATACCGGCATCCCGGGCTTTTCCGGCAGGAACAAGTTCCAGTTCGGCACTCAGGAAATTCTCTTCGAC
>CBFDCX010000288.1:0-1733 GCA_965603415.1 uncultured bacterium | reverse complement strand
TGTTTTATACAGTGAGAACTTTTTCTCGAATTCGTTCAAGTAGTAAAAAGTAGAGTCGTTCAACACCTGCACAACCTGGTTTGTGCCCGGTCGGGAAATTATAGGAGTTATGCGTAAAGATATCCCCTCGATATCGATTCTAACGGTATCGTTTTTACCCTTTGATTTTTCTTTCTTCTTTTCTTTAAAATCCTGGATGGGATCCAGTATTTCTTTCCAGTGGTCTTCTTTTTTGTAGAAATCTTTTTTTGCCTGCAGGTCCAGCCGACAGATCTTTTTATCGCGGGTAAAGAAAACCGATTTGAGATCTTTCCCCCAGCACAATTCATCCAAATGGCCATCGATATTATAGAGCAGCTCTTTTGTGTTGTTTTCAAGATCATAAACGTAAAGGTGCCTGCTCCATACTTCCTGCCTGGTTTCAATATACAGAACATACCTGTTATCAGGACTCACAGCAGCTTTCTCTATCACGAACTGATCGCTGATAATGGATTGAATGTTATTACCCAGGCTGTCGGCAACAGCAATTTGATGTTGTCGTTTTTTGTCGGAATAACCTATCAAAAGTTTGTTACCATCCATTTTGATCCATTCGATGAATTTATTCCACGGCAGTTTTTCAATATTGGAAATATCCCTGATGTTTACCCGGAATAGCTGGGACTGTCCATCTACAAAGCTGGTAAAAATTATTGTCCGGTTGTCATTCATTATTTGTATATCTTTAATTCCCTTCTGGTGGAATGTGATCTGTTTAACATCATCTCCTTTTTCTGGAATAGCAAAAAGATCGTATTTATAGGAAAATATTACTAATTTTCCGTTGTTGGAAATGGCATAATTTTCCACTTTATTTTGAATATTCTCTTTTACTTCAAATGTATCCAGAAAATCCTGGTTGATGACGATATTCAATTTTGAAGCTTTTCCTTTTTTACTATCATATTTCCACAGTTCGTTAAATTTTTCAAAGACCAGCCGGTCGATACTTTCTGCAATGCATAGATTACGAACAGAGAATTCTTTGAAATCTGTAAGTTGTTTTTTATTATCCAGATCGGCAATATTTCCTTCGAAAAGCTGGAAATTTATGCCATCGGAAGCTGCAAAATAAATTTTATCGGGAACATTGGAATAATCAGGATATTGTTCTGTAAGGTCAGTTCTGGTGAGCCTTGTATAATTATCTGCTTTTACGTTGTATTCCCAGAGATCACCATTGAAACTACCCTTGTAAGCTTCCCGGTAAACCATTCCACCGCGGTCGAAGAGGATAGTTTTTCCATCTCTGGAAACGCAGGCATTATTCCCACCGAAAGATGTTATTTCAGTAAAGCTTCCATCCAATAAAATCCGGAAGAATTTGTTTCTTCTGCCGATCTCATCTTTCTTTGCCAGCAGACTTTTCCCATCCGGGAACCAGCCCAGAAGCTTGAGTTCTTCTTTGTTCAAAAGCTCAGCTTTGCCACCTGCAGCAGGAATCAGATAGATCGCCGTCCAGCCATCACGGTTTGAATTAAAGGCAATTTGCTTTCCATCAGGAGAATATACGGGATGCCGGTCCTCACCTTTGGTGGTAGTTATTCTTCTGGCTTCTCCTCCCTCAAAAGCAACCGTCCAGAGATCGGACATATAAGCAAAACATACATCCTCTCCAGCGGGAGAGATAGCCGGCTCCGTCATGAATTGTGGTACCAGTGTAAATAAATTCACAGCCAAAATTATTATTA
>CBFDCX010000287.1:0-1750 GCA_965603415.1 uncultured bacterium | reverse complement strand
TGTTGTTTCAGATCTTTAACCGATTTTGTATCCAGATTGCTGGTGATGCATATTTCCAACGGGATGCGATGATCGTTCACATAATTCAAAAGATCACCATCTTCGATCAGTCTTGTTCCATGTCCCAGTCTGTGTGTGCTGCAATAATGCAGGGCTTCGTGAATACTTTTTGGTCCGTACGCTTCTCCAGCATGAATCGTGATATTTATGTTATTATTCAAAGCCAGATAAAAAGCTTCTTTATGGTCTTTTGCCGGGTGATTGTATTCTGCACCTGCCAGGTCAAAACCGATAACACCCTTATTTTTATAGGCAACAGCAAGTTCAGCAAGTTTTAGAGAAGTACCAGGGTCCATATTTCGAATTCCGCAAATGATCACACCTGTTTTTATATTGAACTCTCTTTCTGCCTTTGCCAGACCGCTCAGAACTGCATCTGAGATAGTAGTCAATTTTAATCCTTTCTGGGTATGCAGAATTGGTGAATAGCGTACTTCCATGTAACGGATATTTTCTTTGGCAGCATCCTCTGCCAGTTCGTAGGCAGTTCTTTTAAGAGCTTTTTCTGTTTGCATAACGCTAAGTGTAACTTCAAATGCCTTCAAGTATTCATCCAGACTTTTACAATCTTTTCTACAGCAAACAAATTTTTTCAGATCTTTTTCATCATCTGCTGGAAGCGTTACATTTTGTTTTTTTGCCAGATCGAATATCGTTGATATTCTCAACGAACCGTCCAGATGCACATGCAGATCGGTCTTTGGTAATTTTTCTATAAATTCTCTTTTAAGTTTCATATATCACTCCTCATTATGATTCCCATTTATCATAGAATACTATTTTATCCAAATTTAATCTTTTTTTACTTCCGGCAAAAGTTTTCAAAGCTTTATCATAAAATGAAGCTTTATCTTTAGGATATCCAAATGGACTCATAGCTACAACCCTTATCTTATCAGGAATTTCCAGAATATCTTTAACTTTCTGTTCATCGAATGCTGCCAGCCAGCAGCTTCCCACCCCATGATTCCAGGCTGCCAACATCATCTGCTGAAAAGCAATAGCAATATCGACCAGGTAATAATTCTGTTTATTCAAACGAATACTTTTTGAAGGATCTGCACAGGCAACAATAATGATTGGAGCATTCTTAATAAAAAAATTAAATTTACCAATAAAACCACTTTTCAGGGCTAATTCTCCCCGGGTTTCCTTATTCTGAACAACAATAAATCTCCAGCACTCCCTGTTCTGAGAAGATGGAGAAAGCCTGGCAGCTTCCAGCATTTCATTTAAAATATTTTCGGGAATTCCCTCTTTAGAAAAACTGCGTATACTTCTACGAGACAAAATAACATCTGTAAATTCCATATAAAAATTCCTCTTTAAAAAATTTGCCGAAGCAACCGATTTTCTGTCAATATTAAAAAAAGCCCACTCAAGCGAATGGGCTTATCAAAATGTATTAAGTTTAGAATGAAATTCCGATACCTGCATTGAAGACGCTGTATTTTGACATTGTGTAATCGGCATAAAGTTTAAGCAGAAGCAGGCTGTAACGAATACCGATCGTAGTACGGAAATTATTATCTCCATCAATTTCAAAATCAATATCCAAAGGTTCCGCAGCGAAAGCATTTGAAACTTCATTATAAACCATTATTTCTGTTTCATAGTCGGCTTTCAGCTTGGTTTGTTCAAAGCCCAAGCCGCCATAAAGCGTCCACATTAAAAGCCTTTTACTGATCTC
>CBFDCX010000286.1:0-1764 GCA_965603415.1 uncultured bacterium | reverse complement strand
TTTCCTCAGAGAGCAGGAATTTGCACAAACCGAATATATCTTCGAATGAAGCGCAACGTTTCAAAGGGATCTCACGAATTTTCTTATTATAATATTCTTCTCTAAATTTGCGGTAGCTTTCCGAAAATTGACTGTCATCTATCTTGATAGGACCGGGAGAAACAGTGTTAATGATTATGTTATTTTCTGCCTCTTCTACTGCAAGTGTTCTGCCAATATTAGCAATTCCAGCTTTGGATGCAGAATAAGCCGAGCCTTTTGGTAAACCAATACGGGTAACGTTCGATCCAAAAAGCACGATCTTACCATAGTTATTTTTTCTAAAGAAAGGAAGAACACATTTTAAAATATTGAAAGTACTTACTAGATTCATCAGCACGATTTGTTTCCAGAGTTCAGGGTCGGTATCTACAAGTGATTTGAAATCGTGACTGCGTTTTGTGGCTGTGTGGATTAGTCTATCCGGTTGCCAACCTGTTTCTTTTACCACTTTGGAAAGATTGTTTTGTAATAGAGATATATCGATCAAGTCAACCTTGATGATCCTGAGATTATTAACGAACTTTTGTTGTAGATCCTGCAGCCTTTGTTCACTCTTATGTATCAGCAGGATAAGGTTTTCACCTGATTTTAAGAATTTACGCGCAAAATAAGAGCCTACATTTCCATTGGCACCGGTAATTATGATCACTTTATGCTTTTTTTGCCACTGACTTTCACTGACTATCACTGACTTTTCCTCTTTTTTTATTCTGATAATTCTCTTCATTGAAATTCATTTCATAATTTGTTATATTTTATCTGAGTTTCACTGCGTCTAATTCTTTTCCCTGAAAATCAAATCCAGAATTTGTTGAGCTACCTGGAATTTATTTCCGCTTAACTTTTCTTCAATAGTTTTTCCAATTAATATTATCTCAGTTTCATCTTTACCGGCAATGTTCAGGTTATTAGCAGCAATGAAATCCAGTTTTTTCTTTTTTAATTTCAGTTTTGCATTTTCAATGATTTTTTCTGATTCTGCAGCAAATCCAACTAGAGTTTGTTTATTTGATTTCTTTTTTCCAAGTTCAAGAAGAATATCTTTGGTTCTTTTTAAGTTCAAGATCATGTTATCAGCTTTTTTTATTTTCATTTGGGAAGGTTTCACTGGAGTGTAATCACTTACTGCGGCTGTCATGATAGTAACCTGGTTTTTGGGAAATTCATTCATTGCTGCTTTGCACATTTCATCAGCAGTTGATATTTGTATACATTTCAGATATTCAGGAATATCTTCTATTATATTTCCTGTAATTAAACTAACATTTGCACCACGAATATAAGCAGCACGAGCCAATGCCATTCCCATTTTTCCGCTTGAATGATTTGTGATGAATCTCATCGGATCGATGTTTTCCCTGGTGGCACCTGTTGTGATAAGAACATGAATATCTTTCAGATCCTTTTTGTAATTCAGGTAGGTTTTAACAAAGTAAATAATTTCATCGGTTTTTGGAAAGCGACCTTTTCCTTCATAACCACAGGCAAGCATCCCTTTTTCCGGTTCCATAAAGAAATAACCGAGTTTGGAAAGTTTGGAAATATTTTCCTGCACGATGGGATTTTCGCACATATGAATGTTCATTGTTGGAACAAATAAAACTGGAGCTGTAGTCGCCATAATAGTTGTATATAAAAGGTCATCTGCGATCCCACCAGCAACTTTTCCAATTATGTTTGCAGTGGCAGGAGCTACTACGACTATCTCTGCCCAGTCTGCCA
>CBFDCX010000285.1:0-1768 GCA_965603415.1 uncultured bacterium | reverse complement strand
ATACAGCAGCTTAATTTCATCCGCCCAGATATCTGAATTTGGTGTTTCCAATATCAATGGAATATTATCAAATCGTTTATCATTCATCAGGAAGCGAAAAGCATCCAAACCGATAAATCCTTTGCCGATGCTTTCATGCCTGTCTACGTGAGTGCCCAAGTCTTTCTTGCTGTCGTTCAGGTGCATACCTTTCAGGTAATGAAATCCAATGATTTTTTCAAAATCTGCAAACGTTTTTTCAAAAGTTTCTTTAGTTCGGATATCATATCCTGCTGTAAAAGCGTGACATGTATCGTAACAAACGCCAACTCTGTTTTTATCTTTTACATGTTTTATGATGAAAGCAAGATGCTCAAATGTATATCCCACATTATTTCCCTGTCCTGCTGTTATCTCGATTACAGCCGAAACATTTTTCGTTTTGCTTAATGCAATATTAACGGAATCAGCTACAGTTTTAAGGCAGTCTTCTTCGGAAAATTGTCCCAGATGACTGCCCGGATGAAAATTCAAGTAGGGCAAACCAAGTTGTTCACATCTCTGCATCTCATCCAGGAATGCTGTTCGTGATCTTTCCAGCTTTTCCGGTTCCGGATGTCCCAGGTTTATCAGATAGCCATCATGCGGCATAACATGTTCAGGTTTGTAACCTTCCTTTTTCATGTTTTCTTTGAACAACTTAATATTATCTTTTGTTAGAGGTTTAGAATACCATTGTCGTTGATTCTTGGTGAACATGGCAAATGCTTTCGCCCCAATTTCCCTGGCGTTCAGAGGAGCATTTCCCACTCCACCGCTAATGCTTACATGTGCTCCAATATATTTCATATTTATTCCTTCAACATTTCTTCAAAGAGTAAATAATTAGTTTTTTTCATTCCTAATGATAAGTACCCTTTTTGAGCGATTTCATTTTCTTGATCCACATAGAGTCGGAAACCATAAATCTGTGAATTTTTCTTAGCCATAATTTTAATATGTTCATACATTTTTGAATAGATCCTCTCACGACGATGTTCCGGATGAACGTAAACGCTTTGTATCCACCAGAAAATTCCATTTCGCCAGTCGCTCCATTCGGTGGTTATCATCAGGCAGCCCACAACTTTGCCCTTCAGCTCTGTAACAATGTAAAATCCAAGCTCCGGCTTTTTTAATGCAGATGTTACACCTTGCAAAAGAACTTCGGGATCCAGGATTTTATTTTCAGTTTCCAGCGCCATAGCTCCATTAAATTCTGCAATTGCACGCGCATCTTTTAAGCTTGCAATTCGTATCTTCATATCATTCATTTTTATCTCCAAATCTGAATGGTGGGAAAAATAAGACAACAGAAAAGTAAGGCAAGATTTTTCGATTATAAATAAAAAAGCGGATGGTTCACATCCGCTTTTTTTAATATCTTTTATAAAAATTTAATTTCCAAAAAATTCTTCTCTGTTATCGATGATATCAGCTTTTTCTTTAAGACCATTAAACCAAACGTTCAGGTGTTCGTTTTCGGAATTGGTCTGTGTTTCTAACAGAAGCTGGTCCTTTTCTGCTTCAAATTTTTCCATATCCGGTTTTATGCGGTCTTTTATGTAGGCAATATATGCACCAAATTCTCCTTTTACCAGCCCGGTGTATTCATCTTTTTCTTTTTTCAGTATCTCTTCATTCAGAATAGGATCGTTCCTCAGTCCGGAGATAGTTTTATTCAAAACTACTTCAGGAGCTTCGATGATCTTCCACCCATCTTTTTCAGCAGCAGCCATATATGAATCCG
>CBFDCX010000284.1:0-1815 GCA_965603415.1 uncultured bacterium | reverse complement strand
AGTTGTCCTTCCGGTTCCATCCGAACCAAACATTTTACTAATCCGCAACTTTACCAGGAAGTGAAGGAAGCGATAAGATAAGGAGAATTAATGACGAAAGTTTCTAATACAGGAACAAAACTAACATCGGAGAAAATTCGCAAAGAAATACTACATATTTTCAAGAATGCGATGGAATCGAAATTTATCGACGCTGTGATGATACCTATGCAAGTTCCTTCTAAAGATTCTTATGCCTGGATTTTGATAAAAGATATAGATCATTTGGAAGATATGAATCCAATAGCTCCGATTATGCCGATCAATGCTGCTAATGCTCTGAAAAGATACACCCGAAAAGGTAAAGGAAAGTTTAAGATAGCAGTTCTGATGAGACCTTGCGAAATTCGAGCAACTATCGAACTGATAAAATTAAAACAGATAGAACAGGAAGATGTGATTTTTTTCAGCTACGATTGTGTTGGTGCGCTCCCAATGCAGGATTATATTGCTGATCCTGAAAATTATGAGAAAAAATATGATAAAATTTTCACAGAAAATAATTGGAATTCCAAGGATTTGAAACCTGTCTGCAACATCTGTGATAAATTTTCACTTTCTGCCAGCGATGTGCATTTTGGTTTGAAAGATAATGAAATAATAATTCTTTCCAACAGCGAAAAAGGTAAAAAATTTCTTTCTGAAAACAAAATTGAAGATAAAAAAGATGATAAGATTTGGGCAGAAAAAATTAATAAAATAGAAATAGAGAAAGCAAAGAACAGGCAAAAATCATTCAAAGAAATAAAAACAATGACCGATGGATTTACAAATCTGCAGGATACTTTTGCACACTGCATCGGGTGTCACAATTGCGGAACTGTTTGTCCGATCTGTTATTGTCGTCAGTGCTATTTTGATTCATCTGTTTCAAAACCGAATTCCGATGTTAAGTTGATCCGTGCTGAAAACAAAGGGGCTCTGGCATTTCCGCTCGATCGCTTGATGTTCCATATTGGCAGAATGTCTCATATGAGTCTTTCCTGTGTTTCCTGCGGATTATGTTCGGATGCCTGTCCAGTGGATATTCCTGTAGCAAATATCTTCAGTTATATGGCCAGTGAAACTCAGAAAACTTTTGAGTATTCAGCAGGAGAAAGTGTTGGTGATGCACTTCCCATGCGAGATTACAAACTTGATGAACTGGGAGAACTCGGAAAATTAGTGAAAAGTGCTGAAGCCGGGGAGAACGAAAATGAATAAACTTCTTACAATAAATAAAAAACCCGAAATCGCAGTAAAAGAATTCCTGTCATTTCTCCTGGAAAAGAAGAAAGTCAGCGGAGTTTTCTCATTACGAAAAGTGAATGAAAACGGTGCTGTGGATTATGGTTTGATAACCGATAAATCTAAACTCGATGAAATTGTTCCGCTTCATCCATTGATGCCAGTTAATGCCGGTCAGGTGCTTTCCCGTTTTACTCCCATCGAGAAACCAATTGCAGCAGTGATCAAACCTTGCGAGTTTCGTGCTTTTATTGAGCTTGTAAAAAGAGAGCAGGGAACATTGGATAATTTCCTTTTGATAACATATAGTTGCAGCGGTGTTTTTCCATTAAAAGAAAATGTTAATGGTTCTATTAATGACCAGCTTTCCGCCTATTGGAAGGCAACTGAAAAAGCGGAAATTCCTTCAGAAATACGTCCAACTTGCCGTATTTGTGAACATTTTGTTCCGACCAATTCAGATATACTTATTTCTCTAATCGGAGAAGAAACCGGTAAATGCAAAATGTTTCTGAATACAGAAAAAGCAGAAAAATCCGCAGATGGTTT
>CBFDCX010000283.1:0-1855 GCA_965603415.1 uncultured bacterium | reverse complement strand
TTTGCTTCGGGAACATAATTTAAAAACTCGGTGATCTTCTCGCAACCATAATCATTACAATAAGCACAGTTAGTTAAATTCTTCTCCCGGCAGCAAGCTCTGATTTTACATTCCATGCAATGATGAAACAGTGTTCCTTCGGTTTCCAGGCAGCCTACACAATTAATGATCTCGGGTTTTAACTTTGCTTCGTACATCTTTGACCATTCATCTGCTGTTTTTATTCTGAGTTGTTGGTCATCATTTTTGTGGGCAATATACGCCGGACATTCAGTACAGATTAATCCACAGTATGCTATCATCTTTTCCATATCTTCTCCTTTTTCATATAATTTCCGGGAAACAAATGAATTCTGGTTACAAAGCTCCAGCTTTGCAATAAGTAATTCTTCTTTTAGTAATCTATCCTCTACTAATAATTTTCAAAGCGTTGGGAATGCAACTAATTTCCAGTTCTTTTCCATCCACACAAATAGTCTCACCATCGGCATGAACAGCCATAACACCTTTTATCGCTTTAAGAGTGATAGATGAAATAAGTGCGGTTTTTGTATTATCAAGCTGAGCTTGAGTTCCTTTTGTATAATGGAGCATTGTGTGTAAAAGTTTCCGGCGTGTTCCCTGTTGGGTCATACACAGATTCAGAAGACCGTCATTGTTATTTGCATTGGGAGCCATAAAGAAAGTACCACCCATTCTGCGTTCATTCATTATTGAAACCAGAGCGGGAGTGTAAACTCCTTTTTCTCCATTGATCTCCATTTCAATTTCCGGAGCAGCCGGATAAGTGATCAAAGTTTTTAACGCACCGATCATATAACCGGCAGCGCCGTGAATATGCTTCATCTTAGCTGCTTCCAAGCCTACAATGGTATCGAAACCTACACCGATCCCATTGCCGAAATATCTTCCTTCCGGATAATCACCACCTATAATCAAACCCACATCCATATATACAGGTTTGCAGTGAATAAGTGCATTCAGGCTTTCTTTAAGTGTGGCAGGAACACCGGCTCCATAAGCAAAATCGTTTCCCCGCCCAATGGGAAGAACTCCGAAAACAGGTTCAATTTTCATCTTCGGTTCATTGATCCTGGTGAGCATCAAACCATTTATCACTTCGTTACAGGTGCCGTCTCCACCGGCAGCAATCACTGCTGTTCCGGGTTGTTTACAGAATTCACCGGCTAATTGGATTGCATGCCCTACTCTCTCTGTTAAATGAATTTCATATTGTAAATCATGCTTCTCAAAGAACTCCTGAATGGTCGGGATATTTTTTACAGCATGTCCTTTTCCTGCAGCAGGATTGAGAATGATGAAAAATTTCTTATTCATTATCCTCTCCATTTACATTTTCAGTGTTGCTTTTGGTTGCCTGTTGTTGAATGCGTTTGCGGCGATGCAGTTTGGCTATAATATAACCGACAATGAAACCAGTGATCAGCAAAGCTGGAAACAGTATAATGCGCGACATGCTGATCTGCCAGAAATAGATTTGGAATTTCACTACTTCCGTATTCTGAATGAAGATAATGATTATCAGCAGTAGAATGACCAGGATTAGATAGAATTTGAATTTCATATTTCCTCTCTTACTGAACTTTGATCATATTCTCTATTTTTAATTCAAAAAGTTCCATCTGTTCATTGGTTATTATCAATGTTTTATCATCGTCAAAACAGACTGCTTCACATTGTTTTGCTTTGATGGGAAGCCAAAGGATCCGACCATGAAAATAATCACCGGTTTCACTCTCAAAAAGCCAGATAGAATGATAAGTAAGGACAGCTAATTTTTTCCCATCCGGTGTAGCATCGGCAGAAGTGACCATTCCACCGATCTCGAAAGTAC
>CBFDCX010000282.1:0-1867 GCA_965603415.1 uncultured bacterium | reverse complement strand
AAAATTATAAACGTGCAGAAAAATTTTTTAAATTAGCTATCAAGCAAAAACCCACTGCCAGAAACCAAGTAGCTTATTATCTTTTTCAGAAAGAGCACGATCCCCCAGCAGATAATAAACTACTTTCCAAAGCTCTGGAATTCCCCTGGAAAGATAAAAACCTTATCCTTACAACCGCCGAATTGATCGGAGAATTCGATGCAGAGAAAAGCTTGGAGATACTAGAAAAAGCTTACGAAAGATGGGATGATGAAATAAGTTTTACTCCCCTTCTCACCACTTACGAAAAAGTAGGAAAAGCAAATAAGATTCTGGAGTTGTTGCAGCAAAGACTCGATGAAAAGAAACCTGTATCCAATCCGCTTATAACCTATCTCATGGGTAGGTATTTTACACTGAATAATTATGACAAAGTGATCTGGAATAAAGATATCTGCTTCCAGATTGGAACAAATGAGATTTTACGTTTCCTGTTCTTTGCAGCTTTCCAAAAAAAGGATTATGACTTGGCAGTTCGGGCGGGAGAAGCCATCGAGCAATCGCAAGACCTCAGCGAAGAGCTCAAAGGCTCTTTTTATTCTTATCTGGTGGAAATATATATAGCTACCGAAGAAGATGATAAAGTGGTGGAATCTCTTATTAAATGCGGCAATGTTCACATCATCCGCAACCTGATGCTGGATTACAACTACAAAGATGATGAAAAATTACAGGTCAGATTCAAAACAATACTGGATTCCTTCCTGGTAAAAACCGAAACTAAAGAGCTGGGGTTTTACTTGCTGGCAATATTTCACACGAACCTGGAAGAGAAAGAATATGCTTTGGAATATTTAAGCCAAATTCCCGATGAATTCCTGGCAAAGAACGAACTGCTGTTTGAGGCTGCTGCCTTGTACCTGCAAAATGGAATGAATATAGAAAAAGCCAGCACTCTGCTAGAAAAGCTGGAAGATGCAGAACTAACCCCAAACGAAATAATTGCCGGACTTCTTTTCAACACCCAGAATGATTCCATCGCTTATGAAATGCTCAAGCAGGAGATAAGCCTGAATCCAAAGCCGCATATTACCACCTTTATCCGCTACTCGCTATTAGCAGAGCAATATGGCAAAATAGACAGTTTAGTAGTCTACCTGGAAAAGGGAATTGAGATTTTTCCCGATAATGCCGACCTTTTGAATACTCTGGGTTACCTGATAGCTAAATATGGATTGGAAAGTAAATATGACCTTTCCGAAAAACTTCTGACAAAAGCACTCGAACTGGAACCGGAAAATGCTATGATATGGGATAGTATGGCCTGGCTGCATTTTAAAAAAGGATTTTTTAAGAACGCCCTCAAAGCCATGGAAATTCCGCTGAAGAGCAAAATCGAACACAGTGAAATTGCCTATCATCTGGGAGAAATATTCCTGAAGCTCGATAAGAAAGAACAAGCTGAAAAATACCTGAAGCAGGCAATTGAACTTGCCAACGATGACGATGCTGTGGAAATATCCCGTAAGATACTGGAAAAATATTTTAAGGAGTAATGATATGAAATTCGTTTTTAATAAATTGAACGCCATCCTGCTGATAGCAGCCATTATTGTTACCATAGCCGGCTACATTATTATGGGAACAGGCGATAAGACCATATCCCCCATTTTACTGATAATAGCTTATGTAATACTCTTTCCCGCTGCCATTATTGCCGGAACAAAGCAGGAAAAGAAAGAAAAAAACTAATTCGTTTTAAGAATTTATAAAGATATCAACGAAATTGTTCGGGGATTCATTAACTAGGAGTGATTTTATACTAACAGGTATCAAACATGAAATGGGATTTTGAAGAATTAAACAATTTATGTATAAAAAAAGGTGT
>CBFDCX010000281.1:0-1871 GCA_965603415.1 uncultured bacterium | reverse complement strand
CCCAAAGAAAAAGCGTTCATTGAATACCTGGTAAAAGAGTTTAAACTTGATCCGGCTGATATTGCCATTCTTTACAGCATTTTACCTGAACAAGTAAAAAAATACATCGTAAAGGAAAAACTGAATGAAGTGCTGGAGATCAGGGCAGATGAAATAGAGACGTTAAATAAATTTGCTCATGATACAAAGATCCTTGATGCAAGTCATGAACGGGTTTATACTACGTTTCTAAATAATTGGAAAAATAAAAGCGTTCGTTATCGTAGAACTAGTATTTACTAAAAAAAATATAAATTAAATCAGAAAGCCACGGATTAACCCGTGGCTTTTTTTATTAGTTTAAAAAGAAATATTAATACTTATTTAAATCCCATTTGGAAATCGATCAAAGGGAAAACATCTGTATTTCTTTGCTTTTTGGATGGATAATTCGAATAGACCAGTTTATATCCTGCGGAAAGTGCGAATTTCCTATTGATCTTCCAGATAAGCAATCCTTTGTGTTCTAAACAGAAATCCGCATAATCTTTTGGCAGGGAAAAGTGATCATAATCAATAAGGAAATCGATGTTTTTATGAATTATTCCACGTAAATCAAGACCACAGTTGAATAGATTATTTTCATGATAGATTGAAGTACGATTATAAACCAGTGGCAGATCGATGGTAGGAAAATCTTTCCTACCCGAGACAATTGCCAGAGAAAGACCTAACTTTCCGGTTAATTCGAGATTCTGTGAAAATGCATAGGTTGAAATAATTTGGTTATTCAAAACGAGTATAAATGGTATCTTTGAATTTGCCGGTAAAATTCCGCCAGCACCTTCACGAGCTATTGTATTTAGTAGTGGAGTAGGAAAAATCAGGCTATGCTTGGAAGCGAAATATATCCCGTAATAATTCTTCCAGAATTTTTTTGCTGTTATATTGGGTATCAGAATATCTGCCAGAGGAAATGTAGAAAGTTCAAGAGTTTCGTTTAATCCATATCTCAATGGTTGAAACACACCTACTTCAATTCTTCCCTCAGGGAGTGTTTTTGCAGAACCATCGTGCCAGATAGCATTATCGGCACATATAATTCCAGAAACAAATATAAGAATCAGAATAATTATCTTTTTCATTTTACCACTCCATTTCCACTGTAACAGGGCAGTGATCAGAAAATTCTCGTGTATCTTGATGGGTAGAATCCGAATCAACGATCCAACCGTTATCGTAATTTGTAAACAGGTAATCGAGTTTGCGATTCCAATCTATAGAATCAGGAATAATTTTAATTGAATGTGTATAAAAAGGGCTTACATACACACTTTCTTCTTCTTCAGCAAGATAATCTTCTAATAGCAAAGCAGAAATATAATCATCGTAAAGTTCCTGGAGTTCGGTTACATCATAATCTTCCACTTCGAAATCATCTGGCAAATCGTCCGGTCTATCAGGGAAGAGATCACCTAAATAATTAAGAGAACCGGGAGGAATCGCATTCAGATCACCTCCTGCAACAAAACGAATTGATTCGGTATCTATAGCATCAAGTTCTGCTTTAAAAATATCGATCTGTTCCTTTTTGGTTCCATCTTTGGAGTATGCTGCTGTATGAGTATTCAATACAGGCAATTCCACATTTTCGATCTCTATGATCGTTTTAAGTATATTCCGACGTAGATAAAAATATTGTGTTAAAGCATCCTGTTCCCCTATCAATGGCAAAGCAATTCTTTCTGCAGAAGTAATTTGCCATTTAGATAAAACAGCATTTCCGGAATTCATTCGTCCGATTCCATCACTTGGTACAAAATCTGCCTTCCATTGGGAAGCATAGGCTCCATAATTTATATCTGTATTATCAAGTATGAATTGCACCTGAT
>CBFDCX010000280.1:0-1895 GCA_965603415.1 uncultured bacterium | reverse complement strand
ATGCACGAAGGTTCGATAGTAAAATCACTGTTTGATATTGCCAGCAAAATTAAGGAAGACGAGAAACTCATTGAAATTCAAAAGGTGAAAGTTGTTATTGGCAAATTCCACATGATAGTAGATGATGTTTTCCTGATGTATTTCGATCTGATGAAAAAGGAATACAAAGGTTTCGAGAACGCAGAACTTCTTATGGAAGAAAAAGATGTGAAGGTAAAATGCAAAAAGTGCAATGAAACCTTTATGATCGAGGACCCGATCTTTATCTGTCCCAAGTGTGAATCATTCGATACAGAAATTATTCAGGGAAATGAATTGCACATTCAGACAATAGAAGGAATGAAATAACCTTGGAAAGGAGATTATATGAATAAAAAACCATTTTCAACCTATTTTATATTATTAATTCTAATGGGATTTATTTTCATTCTTAATCCTTTAAAAGTATTTGCTCAAGATTCTCTATCCTCAGTAGATGAAGTTCTGGAAAATTACATTAATGCCCTGGGAGGAAGAGAAGCTATTGAAAAACTTACAACAAGAACCTGCATCGGACATCTGGTGAAAGATGTTCACTGGGAAGAACCACCTTATGATGTAGCTCGTTTAAAGATCTGCTCCAAAATGCCAGATAAATTCCTGCTGAATATTTTCGATTCTGCAAATGATGAAAACATGGTGTATAATGGTGAAGAAGGCTGGCGCAAAGATTCCAAAGGCATTCACAGTGATGACTATATCGGAAAAACATCCACTGCCTGGCTTCTGAATCCCCAACATGCTATTCATATGAAAGAATATTTTTCCAGCTTGCAGATAACCGGAAGAGAAACAGTTAAAGACCGCACTGCTTATGTTATGGAATCGGAAGGACACTCAGAAGAATATTTTGGCTTGTATTTTGATGTAGAGACCGGTTTATTGATAAGAATTGGTTATCATCATGATCTGCTGGATTACAGGGAAGTGGATGGCGTGATGATTCCGTTTCGCATTATATTTGGTCGTAAAGGTGGATCATATACATATTTCTTTAACGAAGTGAAACATAATGAACAGATTAACGATAACCTTTTTGAAAAACCGGAAAACGAAAAATAACCTTTTTCTGAAAATAGAATAAAAGGACGGTTCATGAATATAAGAAGCAAATTATTGATTCTTTTCATCTTTGTTTGCACATTATGTTTTTCACAAACAAACCTGGAAACCATTGATGATGTAAAAAGCAAATATCCAGAGCTTGATCAATATAACGAAGCAGAATTGAACAATCTTGGTTATCAACTTGTAAAGCAGGAAAAAATAGAAGAAGCCATAGAGATTTTCAGATTAAATTGTAATACTTATCCTGAATCCTGGAATACATACGACAGTTTGGCTGAAGCTTATATGATAAACGGTGAAACAGAGCTCGCTATTCTGAATTATGAAAAATCCATTGAACTAAATCCCTCAAGTGTAAATGGAAAACGAGTATTGGAAAAACTGAAAAATCCCGTTTTAGCAGAATTCACCGGAAATTATGAATTCTATTTTGAAGGAAAATACATTGTTCTTATTGTTTATATAGAAAATGGTAAATTGATGGGAGTCGAACCTCCTGATGACCCGATCGAAATTAAAGCATTGAACCTGGAAAAACTGGAATTTAAAGCTGAGGAAGAGGAACATGAATATTTTATCACATTCATCAGGAACGAAAAAGGAAAGATCTCCAGCCTTAAATGGGTTGATACAGATATAATTTTGTATGCATCAAGAGTTAAACCAAGAATTTTACAAACAAAGTATTCTGTGCAAGAATTACAGGAAGATTTCCAGCAAATGAGACAAACCCTCGAAGAAGATCACGCCAATATATATGAATACACAAACAAAGAAACCTTTGATAA
>CBFDCX010000279.1:0-1927 GCA_965603415.1 uncultured bacterium | reverse complement strand
CTGGACCAAAGACAAAAAGAAACAGAAGAGGAATTCATTGAATTTGAGAAAATGCCGGTTTTTTATTTCACAGAACTAATGTCTATTGCTCTGGGTGGAGGATGGAATAAGAAATGGAGCAAGTTGCACTATGTAGATCCCCAGCCAATATTGAAAGAGAAAAGATTAATATAAATTCGTATGAATCTACTATAATATAGAGGATTGTAATGAAAAGAATCGGAGTTTTTATTTGCCATTGTGGTATAAATATTAAAGGCACTGTTGATGTTGAAAAATTAACTGAGGAAATTGCTGGTTATCCGGGTGTTGCCTATATTGAAAATTATATTTTTATGTGCTCTGAACCTGGACAAAAACTTATAAGAGATACCATTATTGAGCATAAACTTGACGGTGTAGTAGTGGCAGCCTGTTCTCCCACACTTCACGAAACTACTTTCCAGGATGCCCTGGAAGAAATGAATATTAACAGGCATCAACTTGAAGTAGCAAATATTCGTGAACAATGCAGTTGGGTTCACGATGATATTGAAGAAGCTACAAGAAAAGCAAATTTGATCATAAAAACTGCCGTAGAAAAACTTAAACTTAATGAATCTCTTATTCCCATTTCTGCCCCTCTTACGAAAAGAGTTCTAATTATTGGAGGTGGAATCGCTGGAATTCAAGCTGCATTAGATATCGCTGATGGTGGATATGAAGTTATTCTTGTTGAAAAGGAACCATCTATTGGTGGGCATATGATCCAGCTTTCCGAAACCTTCCCCACATTGGACTGTTCACAATGTATTATGACTCCCAAAATGGTGGCTATAAATAAAGATAAAAACATTAAGTTATTCGCAAATAGTGAAGTAGAATCTATCGAAGGTTTTGTTGGTAATTTCAAAGTAAATATTAAAAGGAAACCGCAATACGTTGACCCTGATAAATGCACAATATGTGATGACTGCACTCCTGTCTGTCCGGTAGTAGTTCCCAGTGAATATGATGAAGGAATGGGATGGAGGAAAGCAATTTATATTCCTTTTCCGCAATCAATTCCTGCTACATTCACAATCGATACCGAAAACTGTCTGGGATTTAACCCGATCGCCTGTACTAAATGCAGCGATGCCTGTGAACCAGATGCAATTGATTATGATAAGAAACCGGAATATTTTGAAGAAGAGATCGGTGCAGTGATCGTAGCAACCGGCTTTGACCTGTATTCTGTAGATAATATGGCTGAATACGGATATGGAAAATATCCTGATGTACTTGATGGTCTGCAGTTTGAAAGGATTCTCTCGGCAACTGGACCCACGGGCGGTGAGATGTATCGTCCTTCAGACGGGAAAGTTCCCAAAGAGATAGTGTTCATCCAGTGTTCAGGTTCACGAGATCCGGAAAGACATTTACCGTATTGTTCCAGGATTTGTTGTATGTACACGCTCAAACACGCAAAATTATATAAACACAAAGTTCACGATGGACAACCCTATATTTTCTATATTGATATTCGTTCAGGCGGAAAGCGCTACGAAGAATTTGTTCAGCAGGCAGTCTCTGAGGATGGAATCGTCTATTTCAGGGGGAAAGTTGCTCGAATTTATAAAGAAGCCGATAAAATGATAGTTCACGGAATTGATACTCTTACCGGCAAAAAAATAGAAATAAAAGCAGATATGGTTGTTCTGGCAATGGGAATTAAACCCAATAATAGTGCGGAAAAAGTAATAAAAAATCTCAAATTGAATACGGATGAAAATGGCTTTTTAATTGAAGCTCATCCCAAACTAAGACCTGTAGAAAGTTTACAATCTGGTTTTTATCTTGCTGGAACTGCTCAGGGTCCAAAAGACATTCCGGATACGGTTTCTCAGGCATCGGGAGCTGCAGCAAAAGTTCTGGCTTTGCTTTCCAATGATGAGATTTCGCACTC
>CBFDCX010000278.1:0-1929 GCA_965603415.1 uncultured bacterium | reverse complement strand
GTAAAATTGTCTTCATACTGATGTTTTTGGGATAAAAAGAAGGAAGCGGTTTTGGAGAGTTTTAGTTGTTTGGCATAGGATACGCTGCTGAGGGCGGAACTCAGATTCGAAGTACGTGTTTTTACTTCCAGGAAAACCAGCAGATCGTCGTCCAGGGCAATTATATCGATCTCTCCATATTGGGAATAATAATTACGATGAATAATTTTATAACCAAGGGATTTAAGGTATTCAGCAGCCAGATCCTCTCCCGATTTGCCCACTTTAACCGTATTTACATAATCCATGATTTGAAAAATATCTTGACTTAATATTTGTCAATAAGATATAAGAAAAACTAATATGTTTTGGGGGTAATTATGAAAAAAACTATTTTGTATTTAATTTGTGTGATGCTGTTTTATTCTGTCGCACTTTTATCCATGCCCTATACAACCATGGGTAACATAAACATTCCTGATGCCTATGTGCTTCCTCACATGATGGTGGATTTTTCCTACACGAACTATTTCGTGAGCGATGGCGTCATTGCAGGAGTGAATCCTGATTCCAGCAGGTACAACGAGTACGATTTTGCGGGTAGTCTCAGGATCGGGCTGTTCGACAGGGCGGAGATCGGGCTTGTCTACACCAACACTGCCGGTGTGTTTGGTAATTTTAAAGTGCGGATTATAAGTGAAACGGAGACCCTGCCGGCTCTCTCTTTTGGTATATTGAATCTTTTTTCTTCCGTATCCGACTTCGAAAAAGGGGATAGTCTAGAATACGAGTATACCGATCCGATCGACTATATCAAGAACTCTCCCTACCTGGTAGTCAGCAAATCTCTGGTTATCATCACCGGGATTCCCATTATGGATTACTTGGAGACATCCTTTCATTTTGGGATGGGACAGAGGAAATTCTACGGTAAAGGTAAAACCGTCAAAAGTTTCGGTGGCATATTCGGTGGTCTCGATGTCAAGCCTTCCCGCTACTGGGGCTTCGACCTTGAGTTTGACAGCCAGAACTTCAACTTTGGGCTTAACGGCTTCTACAAGAACTTTACACTGCGGGTAGGAATGTACGAATTAGAAGACTATATAGGTATGAAAGAGGATATAGGCAGTAAAAAGCTGGCGATTAATCTGAAATACACACTGGATCATTTCTCAGAGATGAAAGCATCCGAAAAGAGAAAGAAAACTATCAGCCAGCGTAGCAGGTCGATGGAAAAAACCACTCCGGAAGAGGTTGAAACTTACGATGAAGATAGTAATCCGCTGCGGGATGAACTCGAACAGATCAGAAAACGCAGAAAGCAAGCTGAAAAGGAACTGGAAGAGATCCGTAAACTTCTGCAAGAATAATAAATGTAACTTATGAGAAAAATACTTTTTTCATTAATCCTTACTCTCATTTTTGTGCAACTGGTTGCGCAAGATGATATTAGGTCTATCTTGAAACCACAGGAGAAAGAGAAACCTCTGCTGCAGCAATTGAAAGAAGAACGCAGGGAACTGGCCATCCTGGAAGAAGAGATAACATATTTCTATAACCTGTTACAGCAAAGAGCAGGTGTGCGCAAACTCTATAAAAAAGGAAAGATCAGTGATCTGAAGAAAATATTTTCCAAGAATGCCAAGGTTATGGACAGGATGATTGCAGAAAACCGTCTGAAAGCTCTCAGCTTGAAGATAGGAGAACAGAAGATCATCTATGGCGATGTAGTTGAACTCCAGGATCAGATTCTATATTATCGTGCGAAACTGGCTTTTATCAAGGAAGATTATAAAAAAGCACAGAACCTGCTCGAGGATTTAGTAACAAATTACCCCCAGTCAAAAAGACTAACTCCCGTACAGCTGATCCTGCAAGAGATCTACTTCAGAGATGGTCGTGATGAACAACTGATCACCTGCTTCGACAGTTATGCTGGAAAGATCAGCA
>CBFDCX010000277.1:0-1933 GCA_965603415.1 uncultured bacterium | reverse complement strand
GAAGTAGGTCACACATTAGGTTTGCGTCACAACTTCAAAGCCAGTACATATTACACATCAGAAGAACTTCAGGATAAAAAATTCACTTCCCAAAATGGCATCTGCGGTTCTGTGATGGATTATACTCCTTTAAACCTGGCACCGATAAATGGAAAACAGGGAGATTATTTCCAGGTTCAGCTTGGCAACTGGGATTACTGGGTAATGGAATATGCTTATTCCATCTTTGATGAAAAGAAAGAAGCAAAAGAACTGGAAAAAATAGCCCGTAAATGCACAAAACCATACCTGGATTATGGCACAGATGAAGATGCTTACGGTTATTCCAGCAGGGGTGTGGATCCTCTGTGTAATATGTTCGACCTGGGCAGCGATCCTATTGGTTATCACCAAGAGCGCATTGAACTTGCAAAAGAGATATGGAAAGACATTCCCGAAAATTTTGAAAAGAAAGGGAAATCATATAAGAAATTACGTTCGGTATTTGGAATGGCTTTACGTGAATATAGAAATGCTGCGAATAATGTGAGCAAATATATTGGGGGATTGTATTCTCATCGCGATCATATCGGAGACCCCAAGGGCAGACCACCATTCGAAATGGTTCCGGCTACCGAGCAGAGAAGAGCTTTGAAGTTCCTGACCCGGAACATCCTGGCAGAAAACGCTTTTGATTTTGATCCGGAACTTCTGAATAAACTTGTTCTGGAAAAAATGGGTAAATTCACCGGCAGCATCTGGGAAGCCAAAAGACAGGACTACCCGATCCATACAGTAGTTGCCGGAGTGCAGGCTATAATTTTATCCCATCTATACGATCCGATAGTGCTGGGAAGATTACATGATAATGCAGTTAAATTCAAAGAAAGTGACGATATATTTTCCATGGCTGAAATGTTCCTTACAATGAAGAACTCCATCTGGAAAGAACTGGCAGATAACAGCAATATAAACAGTTACCGGCGTGAACTGCAAAGGATACATCTGTACAGGTTAACTCAGCTCATTCTTGAAGATAACAATGCTCTGCCTAAAGATGCCATCTCACTTGCCAGAGCAAATCTGAAAGAAATTCAAAAGCAAATTAATGAGACGAATAAAACAGAATTTGATGTAATTACTATCGCACATTTGGATGAAATACATGATAATATAAGTGCAATATTAAACGCACAGTTCCGGATAAATGAATAGATGTGAAAATAGCTGGAGCGGTTATCCTAATCGTTCCCATACTCCTACGTGGGAATGAATAGAAGGAGGTAATTATTAAAACGATTAAACTTTTTTTCGTATTATTCGCTCTTCTACTTTTAAGCTGCCAACAAATAGTCACAGAAGCAGAACCAACTACCGAACTCCCCGTAATGCTCAATCTGCATCCCGCTATCGAGAACGGGTTTGATGTGACTCAGGTTATTGTGACTATCACAAAAGATCAATTTGTAAGCAGCCTGAACCTTACAATTGAAGACACTCTTGCTTATGGAACATTTTACGATCTTGAACCCGGTATTTACGACATCTACGTGGAAGTTTACGAAGAAGACCTGCTGATAGCAACTGGCACCGGTACAGGAGAAGTGATCGCTGGAGAAACAACCACAGTTGAGATAGAACTGATATTTGTTCCTTTAACCGGAAACCTGCAGATCATAGTAAATTGGGGTGGATTAATTACACCTCTTCCCCATCGAATTCTTTTCATCGGTAACAGTATAACCTACTACAATGGTGGTGTGGATCTGCACACCATGAATCTGGCAAATTCCATCGATTCCACCCTGGCTGTAACCTGTGAAAGCATTGTTGGTGGTGGATACACGCTGGAACAACACTACAATATACCTTATACATTGCAGCAAATTACCGATGGCGAATACGACATTGTGATATTGCAGGAAATGACATCCCGTCCCGTGACTGATCCCGA
>CBFDCX010000276.1:0-1949 GCA_965603415.1 uncultured bacterium | reverse complement strand
TATTCAAGCAGGAAATTACCTCTTCCAATAAAATAATAGCTGAAATGAGCAATTTAATAGAAAATAGCAATGGTATTGTGGATTATATCGAAGTGGTTGATTCCCAAACACTGGAACATGTAGCAGAATTAAAAACCAGATGTCGGATTCTGGTGGCAGTAATTATTGAAAACACGCGTCTGATAGATAATATGGAGTTGTGATGGAGAGAGTAAATATACTTGTGATCGGAGCAGGAGCTGTAGGACTTTCGTTAGCTAAAGTTCTTTCCGAAAAATTTGAAGATGTAGTTGTGGTAGAAAAAGAAGAATCATTTGGCAGACATACCAGCAGCCGCAACAGCGAAGTTATTCATTCGGGTATCTATTATCCGCAGAATTCATTGAAAGCCAGATTATGTGTGGAGGGAGTGAACCTGCTTTACGATTTTGCCAAAGAAAATGATGTTCCATTCAACAACTGTGGGAAAATTGTTGTAGCCACTTGTGAAGAAGAAATTCCCGAATTAATAAGATTAAAAGAAAATGGTGAACAAAATGGAGTGAAAGATCTGGAAATAATCGACCGGTTGAAATGCCGGGAACTGGAACCACAGATCAAAGCAATAAAGGCTTTAAAAGTAGATTCTACCGGTATTTTAGACACTCATAAACTTATGCAGAAATTGGCTGCTATAGCTGAAGAACAGGATGCTTTTTTAGTATATGAAATGGAAGTTTGTTCAATTGAAAAGTCTTCAAATAGTTATATTGTAAAATTCACGAACGATGAAGTATTCGAAGCGAACATTGTAATTAACAGCGCCGGGCTGCATTCCGATAAAATTGCACAAATGGTTGGAATTGACACAGAAAAGCATGATCTTACTTTACACTGGTGTAAAGGTGAGTATTACAAAACCAGTAAAATAAAAGATATCAATCGTCTTATCTATCCGGTTCCCACAGCCATTTCCCTGGGTATTCATCTCACGGTAAACCTGGCGGGAGATTGCCGTTTCGGACCGAATGCCTATTATGTAAACGAGATCAATTATGCTATGGATGAAACTCATAAGGATGCGTTCTTTGAATCGATTCAAAAATACATAAATATTAAAAAAGACTGGCTGCAACTTGATGACTGCGGCGTACGTGCAAAATTACAGAAACCGGACGAAGAATTCCGTGATTTCTATATAAGAGAAGAATCTGATAAAGGATTCCCTAACTTTATAAGTCTTATAGGAATCGAATCACCCGGATTGACCTCCTGCCTGTCAATTGCAGAAGAAGTGAGAAGGATATTAAAAAATTATAAAATTAATAAAACAGAAAAAAATTGTCTTTGCGAGGATTCTTAGAACTGGTACATACGAAGCAATCTTATTAATAGAGAATTTGTAAACAAGATAGTTATTCGAAGTATGATGCAGCAAGTTGAATTAATTATGATTTATGATTCCTAAAAGGAGGTTTTATGCAGTTCTCCGAGAAATTCCTCTACCATATCTGGGATGCGCAACACCTGGCAACAGAGCTTAAAACTATATCAGGAAAGCATGTAAAGATCATGTTCCCGGGTCGCTGGAATACCGATGCAGGTCCCGATTTCAAAGATACAATCATAGAGCTCGATGGTAAAGTAGTGCATGGTGATGTGGAGATCGATCTACAAACCTACAACTGGAATTCGCATAATCACAACGAAAACCCGAATTTCAACTCTGTTATTCTGGAGGTTGTATATCAGCACAATGGTAAATATCCATATATAATTAATGAAAACGGAGATCAGATCGAGATCCTGGAATTATGTAATATACTGGACAAAGATATATCTAAACTACTGAAAAAATATTCGGAAAAGAAATTTAAATCAAGTAAACAAAAATGCAAATTCTTCCTGCAACAAAATGAAGATGAACTGCCTGTAAAGCTGGAAAAGATGGGACAGGAACGGTTGGAGAA
>CBFDCX010000275.1:0-1949 GCA_965603415.1 uncultured bacterium | reverse complement strand
TCGTCCACGTCTATCAGGTCTGTCTTTTCATAATCGCTGTCACCAGGATGTAATACTATATAAGATTCATAATAGAGTACTCTTTCCAGTTTTGTTACGGGCATATCAAGCAGAGTACCAATAACACTGGGCATGCTTTTTACAAACCAGATATGAGCAATAGGTACGGATAGCTCAATGTGACCCATACGGGAACGACGGACTCTGGATGTAGTGATCTCTACACCACAACGATCACATACTGTATTTTGGAAACGCTTTTTCTTGTATTTACCACAACTGCATTCGTAATCCTTTTCCGGACCGAAGATCCTTTCGCAAAAAAGACCACCTTTTTCGGGTTTATGTGTTCGGTAATTCAAGGTATCAGATTTTGTTACTTCTCCGTAACTCCACTCACGAATGGAATCGGGAGAAGCGATCATTATTTTTACTTTATCGTAATTTTCTATTCTTTTATCTCGTTTGATCTCTCTAATCACTTGCGACCTCCATTATGATTCCTTGTTAGCAAGGAATTCAACGTTAAAGCAAAGCGATTTCAGCTCACTTACCAGGACGTTAAATGATTCCGGAATACCTGGTTTGGGAGGGTTCTGTCCACTTGTAATAGCTTTGAAGGCATTTGTCCTGCCTTCAACATCATCACTTTTGATGGTCAACATTTCTTCCAGCAGGCGGGAAGCACCGTAAGCTTCCAAAGCCCAAACTTCCATCTCTCCCAATCTCTGTCCACCATGCTGGGCTTTCCCGCCCAGTGGTTGTTGGGTAATGAGTGAGTAAGGACCTGTAGAACGGGAATGCATTTTGTCAGCTACCAGATGATTCAATTTGAGCATATACATTATGCCTACCGTTACTCTTTCTTTAAAGGATTCACCGGTTTTACCGTCGTAAAGAACATGTTTACCGTCCAAGGGCAATTTCGCCTTTTTCGTTTCTTTGGCAATATCTTCCAGTGTAGCTCCGTCAAAAACCGGGGTTTCAATGTTTAATCCCAACGCTTTAACTGCTATACCGAGATGAGTTTCCATGATCTGTCCAATATTCATACGGGAAGGTACACCCAGCGGATTAAGGATAATATCAACTGAAGTGCCATCTTCCATAAATGGCATATCTTCGATAGGGCTGATCCTGGAAATTACACCTTTGTTGCCATGACGACCTGCCATTTTGTCACCAATGGCTATCTTACGCTTCTTGGCTATATAGACTTTTACCATTTTACGAACACCATATGGGAGTTCATCTCCGTGCTTCAGGCGTTCCTGCATTTTTTTGTAAATATTGTTGCTTTCTTCGTAAGCGGTTTTCACTTTCAGTATGATCTCAGCGTAGATCTTCTGGTTTTTCTCAAAGTTTTCCACCAGGTCGTAATCGAGGTTAATTCGCTTGAAGTTGATCTTTTTTATATTATTTGCAGTGATCTTTTTACTGGATGGAACAAAGAACATATTGGTTTTTTCATCAACGATATTCTTAGCAGTTTGACCGAGAAGTGCTTCTTCCAATTTGTTTTTCAGAAAACCTTCAATGCGTTTTTTTCGTTCGTTGCGTTCTTGTTTGATGCGATTCAAAGTTTCTTGTTTACGTTCCTGTTCTTCAAATTCATTGATATCTTCCAGGCGAGAAAAAACTTTAACATCTATTACAACACCTTCCATACCTGGTTTTGCTTTAAGAGAACTGTTTGTAAAGTCGCCAGCACGATCACCAAAAAGTGCTCTCATCAGGTTCTCTTCAGGAGAAGGATCGATATCGACGTTCTTAGGAGTTATTTTTCCAACGATGATATCACCGGCTTTAACCATAGAACCCACCCTGATGATACCGGTTTTATCGAGATTACGCAGAGATTTGATGGGAACATTAGGAATATCATAAGCCAGTTCTTCTTTTCCGTTTTTCATGTTTCTCACCAGTACTTCATGCTCTTCAATGTAGAT
>CBFDCX010000274.1:0-1963 GCA_965603415.1 uncultured bacterium | reverse complement strand
ACTAAGAGGGCGCCTGTATCAGCATCTGTCACGGTTCCGTCGAGTGCTCCAAATACATGGGGATCCATCTCAAAATCAAGAGTATTAAGTCCTTCCACAATTGTATATCCCAATTCTTCAGCAGCATAATATAACGGAGCTACGCAGGTAATATCGTAGTCTCCCGGCCAGATATCTTGAATATCATAAGTACCATCAGCCATTGTTGTAGCACTTAGTCCCGTTCCTACAATTGAAACTACTGCACCTTCTATGGGATTGCCGGTTCCGAATTCGGTAACAGTTCCTACCAACCATCCCGGATCAGGTATAGTAGTACCGATGATAAGAACATCATCGATATACCAGCCGGCATAATTGACGACTGTGGTGGCAAATAATGAAAAGACAATTTCCACACTGGGCAATCCGTTATAAGCTGCCAGACTCAGTTCCACAAACTGCCACTGAGTCGGATTGTAAGTATCAACATAAAAAAGAATATCACCATTTACTATAACCTCACCATAATCAAAGTTGCCAAAGATATCCGACCAGTAATAGAAACTCATTGAAGCATTGGTTGCATTGGAAAAATCAAAGGTCTGGCTCATGTAGCTGAAACCACCGGAGTTCGTATAGTCGCCATCTACCACCGTAGCCCATAAACCGGTACCGGAATAGGCAGAAGGGGGTGGTGTGTGTGCGCCGGTGTAATTCGTCACATTATAGGTGTTTGACCAAGCCCAGTCTCCAACTGGATCCCAGGTTGCTGTGGCAACCCAGCCACCGTCATTATTTTCAAATGTCATCAGTTCCCTCAGATATGTTTCTTCACTGGATTGTTCTGCTATTAATGTTCCTGAAATGGAAATCAGCAGTAATAGAAACCAAAAAAAACTTAACTTTTTCATTTTTTCTCCTTAAATTAATTAACAATTAAACTAACAAATTTCTTTAGCGATAGTAAAAATCAAAATAAATCATTTTCGAAATTAACTTTTTCTTTACTTCTCATCGAAATCAAATCTTCTTCTTTCCATTAAACACATTAAATAGAAAATCAATTTTTCAACAGTGTTCAATTTGCAAAAAAAACAAAATTTCTGTCAAATAATAAATAAATTTAAACAAGTTTAATATCTACATCACTTTAAAAAGAAATATCTCTTTCCTTTTTTTTGTATTCCAGGTCCGTAAGTTTTTGTTTTCCAAGGGATTGCACCATTCAGAAGTTTATCGTTCTCCTAATAAAAATGCATGTTTTCCTGCTCCGGAAGGTTGATATTTATTTTAAAATGAATTTCTCCCGCATTATCGGGGTAGAAATGATAGAGTTGAATGTATTTTTTTTGTCCTGTAAATCCTACTGATATCCAGATAAACCTGATCCAGATAAAAAACGCCCGGCTTTCACCGGGCGCTATATTATCTGCAAGTTGCATTATTTCATTAGAAAAAAAGTTACCCGACCACTCGAAAGTGGTCGGGTAAAATTCCCTTACTTCATCAGGATCATTTTCTTGGTTGATCCAGCCAGAAAATGTTGTCCCGATTACATCGGAACTAAATTACAAAAAAACGCCCCGGAAATACCGGGGCGTAATATTCTATAAGAAGTATAATTTTACTTCATCAGGATCATTTTCTTGGTTGAAACATACTTTTCAGCTTTCATTTTGTAGAAGTAAATACCGCTGGAAACAGGTTTTCTGTTATTATCTGTACCATTCCAGGTTACTGTGTAGTTGTTAGCATCACGTTGTTCATCTACCAGAGTTCTTACTTTTTGTCCTCTTATATTGTAGATCGTTATCTGAACATGAGATTGCTTATTAATAGAGAAAGCAATCTGTGTGTCGGGATTGAATGGATTCGGGAAGTTACCACGCAGTTCTGTTACAAGAGGAATAATATCCCCGGCAGCAACTGGTGTAAATGGATATTCCATGACTATAGATACTCCATCATCGTAAACTGCAGA
>CBFDCX010000273.1:0-2063 GCA_965603415.1 uncultured bacterium | reverse complement strand
GAAGATACAAGCTCTTTATTTCTTGAAACCAGGCATCCGATCCTGGCACCGCAGGCGCTGTATCTTTTGGAAATGCTATCCACCATAATAGCTTTATCTTCTATACCTTTTATATCCAGGATACTGGTATGAGAAAGTCCATCGTAAACGAACTCACGGTAAACTTCGTCTGAAATAACAAAAAGATCATGTCCTTTTGCGATCTCTGCTGCTCTTTCCAGATCCTCTTTTAAATATACTGCTCCTGTAGGATTTCCAGGATTGCACAGCATAATTGCCTTTGTTCGGGGAGTTATCAGTGATTCGATCTTTTCATTAGCAGGAAGTCTGAAGCCTTGTTCTGCATAAGTTGTTAAGGGAATTATTTTCACACCGGTCATAGTGGCAAAGCCATTGTAGTTTGTATAAAATGGTTCTGGAATAATTATTTCATCACCATGGTTACAGGTAGCCAGCATGGCAAAAATAATTGCTTCCGAACCAGCTGTGGTTACGATTATATCGTTAACATCTATGTTTATATCATGTCTGCAATAATATCTTACCAGACTTTCGCGGTAGATCTCCAAACCCTGAGAAGGTCCGTATGCCAGAACTTTGTCATGATAATTAGCATAGACATCCAGCATTTCTTTGGGTGTTTCAATATCCGGTTGACCGATATTCAAATGGTAAATTTTAATACCTCTTTTTTTGGCTGCATTGGCAAATGGCATCAGTTTCCTGATGGGGGATGCCTGCACATTAATTGCTCTATTTGAAAGTCTCATTTTATCCTCTTATTTCATTTTTTTCTGTTAATTCATCCATTGCTTTCTGAACTTCCTGCACTTTGGTTTTTATCTCATCTTTGGAATTAACAAAGATAGGTTCACCATACGTTATATATACCCGGCTAAACAATTTTGGCAAGCGGAACCTGTCCCAGGAATTAAAGACCTTTTCCCAATTAATATCCACAGCAACCGGAATGATAGGTTTTCTGGTAAAATAAGATAAAAAAACAACACCATCTTTAACCTTTTTGTTTGGACCTTTTGGACCATCGGGTGTGATGGCAATACAGTGCTCTTTTGAAAGCTTAACCATTTTTTTCATTGCTGAACTTCCATCACGGCGGGATGAACCGCGGGATGTAAGATAACCCAATGCATGTGCAGGGTTTGCTATCAGGTCACCATCTTTTGAACTAGAGATCAAGATCACTACTTTTTCAAATTTATGCAGGAATAAAAGCGGGATCATATTCCTGTGCCAGAAAGAGTAGATAACATTACCTTCTGGTGGGGGAGTGCGCAGTTTATAACGCAATGTGCTTCCCAAAATTAGAACAAATAATGCAACTGAATATTTTTCCAGGAAGAAGAGGATCTTACGCATATAACATTCTCTCGATGATATTTGCTGTTTCAATTGATGTAGATCGACTGCCGAGTACTTCATGCAAATTTTTCAATTCTAAGGCAATTCGATCATATTCCTCAGGTGAATCCAGGATAGATTTTACTTTATTATATATGCATTCGCCACTTGCTTCATCTTGTATCAACTCGGGGATTATATCTTTATTCAGCACTATATTAGGCAAGCCGATACGACCGATCTTAATGAATCGTTTTCCCAGTTCATAAGATGATCTGCTGGTTTTATATATTATTATAAATGGTGTGCCAGTATAAGCTGTTTCGATGGTAGCTGTACCGGAAGTCACTACAAGTAGATCACAGTGTTTCATCATTTCATAATTCTGATTTTCAATAGTTTTTATGTTTTTCACACCGCTTATTTTAATTATTTTTCTCAAAAGTCTACCTGATACAGTGGGAGCTTTTGAGATAAGGAATTCAAATTTGGAATGATCGAATTTTTTTATTGCTTTCAGAAATTCAGGAAGCATTTTTTTTATCTCGATATTCCTGCTTCCGGGCAGGAAACCGATCCATTTTTTGTCTTGTGCTAACGAGTTATTTTTTGCCATTTCATCCCGCGAGAGTTTAACTTTTATCTCTTCTGCAATGGGGTGTCCTACATAGGTTGCTTTGATGAGATGTTTTTCAAAATAT
>CBFDCX010000272.1:0-2107 GCA_965603415.1 uncultured bacterium | reverse complement strand
TTGTCTATCCAATGTTTATACCACTTCTTCTCTATCTTTTGTGGTTCGTAATTCTTATTTATATTCATTTATGTTTCCTTTTTTGCCACTGACTTTCACTGACCAAACAATAAATTCTTAATTATTATCTGTGTTAGTCTGTGACTAATAAATCCTTCTCTTGAATTCAAGTTTTTCTCCAAAATTCACTAAAAGACCAACCCTTATTCCTGTTGCTTTAAGGTAATTCAGTAATTGAGCTTCATGTTGTGAATTAAGTGCGCTAATCGCTTTTATCTCGATAATTACTTTATTTTCTACAACAATATCAGCACGGAAATTTCCAATTATTGTTTCTTTATAACTTACTTTAATTTCTTTTTCAGAATCGACATTTAAACCAATTTTCCTCAATTCAATAATCAAAGCTTTCATATAAACTGATTCTAAAAAACCTGCTCCTAATTCATCAAAGACAATGTAGAAGCATTTAATGATTTTTTCTGTTATATCAGAATATAAATATTCACTTTTCATTTTTTAAGTTCCTTCTTTTGCAACTAACTTCAATTTTCTTTTTTTGCCTCATTGTCTGTGCTCATCTGTGATAGTCTGTGGCTTAATCCTTCTTTCACTTTTTTTAAAAAATATCGGTGTGAAGGGAACGCGATTTCGGGGAGCTTATCAAACGTCACATACCGTGCTTCGACTGCATCATCTCCAGCCTGAAGCTTACCTCCCGTTATCCGCATCAAAAATCCGAAGGAGATAACTTTTTCATATATCGGTGAAAAATCCGGATAATAACCCAGGGATTCTTCGATCTCGCCAATTAACCCGGTTTCTTCCTTCAT
Organism: uncultured bacterium; assembly: GCA_965603415.1. GTDB lineage: Bacteria > Cloacimonadota > Cloacimonadia > Cloacimonadales > TCS61 > JACNIV01. The sequence goes on along the minus strand of CBFDCX010000272.1, from coordinate 1,274 downwards.
TTCATCCACAGCACAATCTTCGGGATCCTGGTTGATCTCGATATAACCGCTGGGAAGAGCCCATTTGCCAATTCCGGGTTCAAATTTTCTCTTAATTATCACTACTTCATTTTTCTCATTTAAAATAACACAAGCCGAAGCTGGAATGGGATTTTTGTAATATGTCCAGCCACAGTTATTGCATTGTGGACGCAGTTTCTTTTCATAGTCGGTCTTAATTTCCAATTTACTGCCGCATTGAACGCAATAATTAATTTCTTTGTACCTATCTTTACTAAAATCCATTTTATCCATTTCCCATGAAATTAATTTTCATCAACTCCACCACTTTATAAAACTACGGAAAAATACACGTATAAGAGTTGGAATATCCATCAACATATTTGTATAGGAAGCATTAGCCAGAGGGCAATAACATTCCTTATTTTTTACTGACAAACGTTCTTTATCCATCTTCCTACTGAACCAGATTTTTTTAAAATTGTAATCGTGTAAACGCAGATTACCCAGTGATCGTGCTTTTATACAGCAAATCCATACATCTCCATCCGGTGAGATCTGGGCAGAAGCAATGCCGGAATAACATGGAATAACCTGTTTCCTGTCCCTTAAGATCTTTTTGACCAGGTTGTAATACTCTATCCTGAAAGCCTGGGTTATTTTATTCATACCGCTGAATCTTCCATTTTTAATCCTGTGGATAAGATAATCAATAGAAGAACGATAAGAGATCATATCGGGAGTAATATTAGAATTCATTGTTGCAAGTTCGTTTCGTTCCTCAGCAATTTCGGTGATGTAGGAATCAGGACCCAGTTGTATTAATTCATTGGCGATGCTGGAAAACTCTTTTACGTTAAAACTTGAAATAACAGTATGGATTCCAACCGTAAGATTTTTAAATTCAAGTTCTTTCAGTTTCTTGAAAGTTCTAATTATTTTATTATAATTTCCGGGAACCTGCCTGATCACATCATGCTGTTTGCCAATACCATCAATTGAAAGATTAATGATGATCTGGGTTTTAGGGCACTCCTGAACTATGGCTTTAACATCTTCAACGATCTTGCTGGTTAGTATTCCATTTGTAGGAATATTAATGATTTTCGGTTTTGAATATTTATAAATAATCCTGCAGAGTTCTACCAGGTCTTTGCGCAGGAATGGTTCACCTCCGCTTATGGTGATCCAGTAAGGTGATTTCCCCAATTTTTTAAAGATGACTTTATATTCATCTATTGTAAGATTTTCTGCTTTTTTCTTCCAGATATTAC
>CBFDCX010000271.1:0-2109 GCA_965603415.1 uncultured bacterium | reverse complement strand
GATTTGAACTGTCAAATTTATTATTTGTTATGAGAAGTTTTAATTTTCTTACAAATGGCAACAGAATCTATTGAAATTGTAACATCCCAAAGCGGACAGTATCCGGTCAACGATGGAAGCTTCAATAAGAAAGGGTTAATCTGTTACTTATACTCCCAGATCTTTTCTGTATTTAATGGATTTGTCTGAGAGCTTGAGCAATATTCAGTGAATTATCTCCAATATGTTCGAAGTTTTTTAATAGGTCGAGATAGAGAAGCTCAGAATTAACATCAGAGCCTTCCTGCAAACGCTTTTGAGTTGCTTTCTTTAATTTATCTCTAAATTCATCTATTTTATTTTCCAGATTAAACGCTTTCTCTAATTCATCTTTGGATAAATGTTCATTGATATTAACTTTGGAAAAATTTAAAAATTTCAAAATAAGTTCGGAATAATTTCTTATCTCTTCATCGGCTTTGTCATGAAGCGAGATATTTTTATTATATTTGCGTTGAGTTAGTATCATCAATTTATAGCAGCTATCACTGATGCTTTCGATTTCGTGAACAATACGCAGCATAGCATTCACGTTCATGCGGCTGGTTTCGTTCAACTCCTCTTTTGTGCATTCTACCAGATATTTAGAAATTTCCGTCTGCATCTGATCGGCAAGTTCTTCCATTGCTTTTACTTTTTTAACTTTGCTGCTCATATCTTCTTCGGGATTGAAAAAAACTTTGAGGAAAGTATTAAACATATTCTCTGCTGTATTTATCATCTTTCCTATTTCGCTCTTTGCATTCAAGATGTTTAACAGGGCTGTATCCTGCAGACCGGTTGAAATATATTGCAGTTTATATTTACCAGTTTTATCCGATTCTTTTTCCGGGATTATTTTTTTTATAAAAGCTGCAAATCGTTTTACAAACCAGATGAAAATTAGTGTATTTACTGTGTTGAAAATCGTGTGGAACAATGCCAGGTTCAATGGCAGGTTGATCTGCAGACCAGAATCCCAGGGAGCGATTAAAAGTACGAATTTAATGAAATACCGAAAAACACAAGCCATCCAGACTACACCAAAAACATTAAAAAGGAAATGTGCCCTGGCAGCTCTACGTGCATTAACACTTGTACCAATTGAAACCAGGAACGCCTTAATGGTTGTTCCTATGTTCTCTCCCAGCACAATGGCTGCAGCAGGTTCAAAACCAATATAGCCTTTGTATGCCATTGTTACCGTGATAGCCATTGCAGCACTGGAAGATTCTAAGACTACTGTGAGAATTGTACCCACAATAACAAAAATTATGAATGTGAGAAATCCCATATTGGAGTAGTTATGAAGAAAAGCCAATGTATCTTCATTAATGTCCGGTACAGAATTTTTCAAAAATGCCAGCCCCATAAAAAGAAAACCGAAACCAATAAATATTTCACCTAAGTCCTTTCTTTTTTGGTTCTTTGACAGAAATAACGGGAAACCGATACCAACAATAGGCAGAGCAATGGCAGTGATGTTGAATTTAAAACCGAAAAATGATACAATCCAGGTAGTAACTGTTGTTCCGATATTCGCACCCATTATTACACCGATAGCTTGGGTTAGGGAGAGTAGACTGGCATTAACAAAACTTATCACCATCACCGTAGTAGCCGATGATGACTGTATTATTCCGGTGATAATGAATCCTGTGAGAACTGCTACAACACGGTTTGTTGTCATATAATTTAATATTTTTTGCAATCCTTCGCCAGCAACTTTCTGTATACCATCGCTCATTATGCGCATTCCATACAGGAATACGGCAATGGAGCCTAAAAGTTTAAACAGGGTTATAATAATGTTTATTAACAATTCCATGTACTATTTTTGTCTTTTCTGGATATTAGCCCAGGTATCTCGCAGCGTAACGATCCTGTTAAAAACAGGTTTCTCATCTGTAGAGTCAGGATCAACGCAAAAATAACCTTTTCTCTCAAATTGGAATCTGCTTCCTTTTTCCACATTGAGCAAGCCCGGTTCGAGTTTGCATTCGGTTAAGATCTTCAGTGAATCCGGGTTTATGTAATCTTTAAAATCTCCCTCCACAGCACTGAGATCGTCAACTGTGAAGAGATGTTCAT
>CBFDCX010000270.1:0-2146 GCA_965603415.1 uncultured bacterium | reverse complement strand
AAGGTCCGTTTGCAGATAAAATTCCTGTTTGCGGTTGTCTGGGAGATCAGCAGGCTGCCCTTTTCGGACAAAATTGCATCCGCAAAGGAGAAGCGAAAAACACTTATGGTACAGGTTGTTTTCTTCTTTTGAACACTGGTCGGGAAATCGTTCATTCCAGTCACGGCTTGCTCACGACTGTTGCCTATAAGATAGGTAAGGAACCGGCTAAGTATGCATTGGAAGGCTCTGTTGCCATGGCTGGATCTCTTGTTCAGTGGTTTCGCGATAATTTTGGACTAATCACCGAAACAGCGGAAATTGAAACCCTTGCTTCTAGTGTGAAAAACAATGGTGGACTCTATTTTGTTCCTGCCTTTTCAGGACTTTTTGCACCTCATTGGAACAACAATGCTCGTGGAATCCTGATCGGTCTTACTCATTATATTAATAAAAAGCATATTGCCAGAGCTATTTTGGAAGCAACAGCCTTCCAGACCAGAGAAGTTTTTGAAGCAATGCAAAAGGATTCCGAATTGCAATTGAAAAAACTGAAAGTAGATGGCGGAATGACAGCTAACAACCTTCTCATGCAGTTCCAGTCGGATATTTTAAATGTGGAAGTTATTCGTCCCACTATAACCGAAACAACTGCACTTGGTGCAGCTTATGCAGCGGGACTGGCAGTAGGATTCTGGAAGAACATCGATGATTTGGCAACAAACTGGCAGGCAGGTAAAACCTGGACGCCATCCATGAATGAAGAAACGCGGCAGGCTGAATATTCAAAATGGCAAAAAGCTGTAATGCGATCTAAAGACTGGTTATAAGAAATATTCAGAAAAATAAAGGAGCAATTATGGATCTGAAAGAATTCAACCATCCATACTCCCACATGGGAAGCAAAGATATCGGCGTACTGCTGATTCATGGTATTACATCCACCACTTCCAGCATGATATATCTTGCCTGCCAATTCAGCGAAGCTGGTTTCCATGTGGAATTACCTTCCCTGCCCGGACATGGTACAACCTGGCAGAACCTGAACAAAACCAGCTACAAAGAATGGATCGAAGAATTACAAAAATCCCTGCAAATACTTCAATCCCGAACATCTAAAATATATGTTTGCGGACTCTCACTCGGTGGTGCTTTGGTATTACATTTAGCACAACTTCAACCTGAAATATCAGGAATAATTCTTATCAACCATGCTTGCAAATTTACTCATCCCAAATTCTGGTTCGCTCCCGTTATTCGTTTTCTTATTCCATCCGTTCCCGCTGTAGCATCCGATATAAAAGATCCAAACGAAAAAGAGATCGCTTATCTGCGCACACCCACCAATGCCGTACATCAGATGCTTTGTTTAATGAAAATCGTCCGTAAAAATCTATCCCAAACCAAACAGCCTGTCCTTATATTCAAATCAAAAGAAGACCACGTAATTCCCCGAATAAGCGCAATATACACACTCAAAAAGATAGGTTCTTCCCAAAAGGAACTTATCTGGTTAGAAAATTCATATCATGTAGCAACAATGGATTATGATAAAGAGTTCATCGCAGAAAAGAGCATTGAGTTTATGTTGGGAAGAAAATAAATCCCATGCAATTCATCAAAACTCAAGACGGCTCGTACACAGTTTTTAACCAAAAATATCAAGAGCATTATCACACTATTTCCGGTGCTCTGGAAGAAGCATTTGAAAAACATGTAAATGCTATCGGTGTAAAAGATGGATTCCGCATTCTGGATTTCTGTTTTGGACTTGGATACCATTCTATCATAGCCACAAAAAAGCATAAAAATTTACAAATTGTTGGTCTGGAAAATGATATAGAAATCATAAAAGCAATTAAAGAATTGGAAGTTCCCAGAGAGATCGAAAAAGAATTTATTGCTTTCCGAAATTTAGCTGAAAAGCTGGAAATAATCGATGATAATAATAACACAATTAAATTGGTCATAGGAGATGCCCTTATTTCTCTCGACTCACTTCCAAAAGACTATTTCGACCGTGTTTTCTTCGACCCGTTCTCACCCGGCAAACAGCCCGAAATGTGGAGCAGGCAAGTATTCCAAAAAGTATCCAATGTAATGAAACAGGGAGCAAAATTAAGCACCTATAGTTGTGCAAAATCTATTAGACGAAACATGCTCGAAG
>CBFDCX010000269.1:0-2165 GCA_965603415.1 uncultured bacterium | reverse complement strand
CTCTTGGTTTCACAGAAGAAAATCTGACTATGTTCCGTAAATGGATTAAACGTCCCTATGGAATTACCATTGTTTCGGGTCCTACCGGTAGTGGTAAATCTACTACACTTCACGCTGCCTTAAAAGAGATCAAAGACATCGAAACGAATATTGTAACAGTGGAAGATCCAGTGGAATACAGATTAGATGGTATTACTCAGATCGAGACCAAAGAAAAAATAGATCTCACTTTTGGCAGGTCATTACGCTCTGTTTTGCGACAGGATCCCGATATCATACTGATCGGTGAGATCAGAGACCACGAAACAGCAGACATCGCCATCAAGTTTTCTCTTACCGGGCATCTGGTGTTTACAACCCTGCATGCAAATGATGCTCCTGCCACAATTACACGTCTTCTGGATATTGGAATTCAATCTTACCTGGTAGCTTCATCTTTGAACCTGGTTATGGCTCAACGATTGGTGAGAACAATCTGTAAGAACTGTATAACAGATCATACACCTTCCGATGAAGAATTGCAGGATGCCGGGATTTCACCGAAAGAAGCAGCCGACATTAACTTTAAAAAAGGTAAAGGTTGTGTACATTGTGATAATACAGGATATTCCGGTAGAACGGGTATTTTTGAAATGCTGGAAGTAACAGTAGAGATCAGAAGACAGATCTTCGAAGGAAAAGATCAGGATTTCATTCGTGATACAGCTATAAAGAATGGAATGCAGACTTTACATGATAGTGCAATTGTAAAAATGAAACAGGGTGTAACCACAATTAAAGAGGTTATCAAATTAACTGTTTCCGATTAATTTCGAATATTGAAGGATAATTTATGGGAGCTTTCCAATATATAGTTAAAGATACAAATGGCGTTCGTGTAGAAGGTACTCTAAAAGCTGGAACAATGGACGAGGCAGTAGATAAATTAACCAAAGAAGGAAGCATTATCATCTCGGTTAAATCAACCTCCGATGGCGCATTTTCCAGCAAAATGTCGATGTTCGACAAAATTATGTTTACTATTTACAAGTTACGAACCGGTGTAAGTTTAAAAATTCTTGTGTTCTTCACACGCCAGATGGCCACAATGTTCTCTGCAGGTCTCACGATCGAAAAATCACTTACCAACCTGGCAAAGGGAGAGAAGCACAAGCGTTTCAGAAAAGTATTGAATAAACTGGCAGACGATATTAAAAAAGGTTTCAGCCTTTCCGAAGCGATGGAGCAACACCCGGGTGTTTTTAATTCTCTTTATATTTCTCTGGTGAAAGCCGGGGAAGTGTCCGGTACTCTTCATACGGTTCTGGATGAATTGGCAATTTACCTGGAAAAGATCGAAGACACACGCCGTAAGGTCTGGTCTGCAATGTCATATCCTATTTTCATTTTGGCTTTTCTTGCAATAGTTGTGTGGGGCTTGTTCTATTTTATTATACCTAAATTTGCTGAAGTTTATGAAAGTTTTAATGCAGATCTTCCCGGACCTACTTTGATGGCTATCGCCATTAGTAATGTGATTCGTGAACATGTATTCTTTACTTTCCTGGGATTGCTCGCTTTAATTATGGCTTCCTTTGTATTTTACCTTTCCGACAGGGGACGATTCATTGTAGACAGTGTAATCTTGAAATTACCTGTAATCGGAAATCTTCTGGAAAACTCGATCATGAGCAAATTCTCCAGAACGTTCAGCATCTTGATGTATGCAGGTGTTCCAATTATGGAAACAATGGAACTGGTCGAGAATGTTGTGCAAAATGCGGTAGTAGAAGGAGCTTGCCGGAAAGCCAGGTTCTCTGTAAAAGAAGGTTACAGTGTAGCAGGAGCTTTTAAGAAGACAAAGATCTTTCCACCTACTCTTCTGCAGTTGATCTCTACCGGTGAAGAAACAGGAGATATGGATAGCTTACTCAGAAAAGCTGCTGAATTCCATCAAAAACTTGTGGATTCTGTGATCGACCGTTTAACATCGCTCATCGAACCACTTCTTATCATCTTGATGGCTGGTCTTGTGGGATATATCATTAGAGATTAAGACCAGAGAAATTGTAGCTATTATCGGCGCGAACGGGTCTGGCAAATCTTCCCTGCTCAATACGATATCGGGAATAATTCATCCCGCCAAAGGCAGCGTCGAATTCGCGGGGAGGGATATCACCAACTTG
>CBFDCX010000268.1:0-2207 GCA_965603415.1 uncultured bacterium | reverse complement strand
ATTTATCCTAAAAAAATTGTTTTAAAGAGATTCATAATCTCCATAAAATTTTTACACTTTTCTCTTAACTTCTTTCTCTACTTTCAAAGCTATATTATTTACTTTTTCCAACAGTTCATCAGCCTGGGTAAGTATGTCGAATTTGAATTTTTCATCTTCGATGCCACCCATATTGATCTTCACGTTCAGATAGGCGGATTTTGCTGCAGCATTGGCTGTGATGGCTGCTACACCTGCATCGGAAAGGGCGTTTTCATTTCCGATCTTTGCTACTTTCTGTGCAAGTTCTACCGCTTCCAGGGCAATTTGAAGTGTTTCCATTGGAACCATGATAGCATTTTTAGTGGTTTCCTGGATAGCAGCATTACGTGTTTTCTTTTCTTCATCTGTTTTTTTAGGAAGGCGAGATGCATCCATCATATCATAAAATGCCTGTGTGTCTTTATCGATTGCATCGATGGAATGCTCTTTAATATGCTGACCTGTTTCTGCCAGAACTTTGGCTTCGTCCCACACTTTTTCATAACTTTTTTTACCAAATGTAAGATTGGAAACCATGGCAGAAAGTGCTCCGGACATGGAAGAACAAAGAGCTGCCACACTACCACCACCGGGTGCAGGAGAATCTGTGGAAAGCTCATCTGCGAATTCGTTAATTGTCATATTTACCAGGTTATCTTTTTCTGCAATTGCATATTCGATTACCTTTTCATTGATATCAAAAGAAGACAGATCATCCAGTCCCATAGATTGAACAGCCGTTTCAATGATCATTTTTTCCGGGATACCGGCACTTTCACCCAGACGGTTCAAGTAGTATTTTCCTGCCATCAGGATAGCTTCTTTGGGAAGTAGCCCCACAAGCTCGCTGCCAGTAACCTGAATTCCTTTTTTAGCAGCAAGTTCACGAATTTTTTCCAGAACAAGGTGAGGAGGAGTTATTTTGTAATTCGTCAGGTTTATGCTGATCTGGGCACGGTTATATTCATCGATATACCAGCCCACGGCTTTACAGTTTTTAAATAAGCCAGGAACCATTAGTTTTTTACCGTCTTTATCTTTTACGATTTTGTTATTTTTATCACGCTTAAGTCTGCCTTTTTCTCGAATTGAAAGAGCCAGGTCATGAGCTTTCTTCCTATCACGTGAGTTCAGATTTATATTATATGCTATTAGGAATTCCCGGGCAGAAATTGCAGTAGCACCCGATTTTGCATTGAATTTATTCTGTCCAAAATCAGGATTCCAGTATTTATCACCTTCGCGTGCTGCCAAGCCTTCGTATTCACCTTTACGGGCTTCTGCCAGGTTTTTCCATTCAGGTTTGGAAGCGGCGTATTCATATAGGTAGATGGGAATACCAAGTTCTTCACCAACCCGCTTACCGACCTTTTTTGCATATTCCACGCAGTCATCCATGGTCACACCGGAAACCGGAACAAAGGGACAAACATCGGTTGCACCCATACGTGGATGGGCACCGTGATGTTTACTCATATCGATAAGCTGAGAGGCTCTTTTAATTGCCTGGAAAGCGGCTTCCATGGCAGAATCCGGGTCTCCTACAAAAGTTACAACAGTTCTATTTGTATCTGCACCGGGATCTACATCCAGAAGATAAGCTCCTTTTACCGATTTTATTGTATTAGTAATTTGATCTATAATTTTCAGATCACGCCCTTCACTGAAATTGGGAACACATTCGACTATTTTCATCCTTTCCTCCTTGTCACGCCGGAATTCATGTAGGCGTACTAATTTATATTAATATTCAATTTCCGTTGGTATCAGCACTATCTTTCCGATCTCATCTTTCACAAAATCTATACCGGAATTTTTCAGCTCTTCCAGCATGAAGTCGATCTGCTCTTGTTCAGCTACTGCCATTATTACATTTGCATAGCCTTTATCCTTGCCGAACGACTTTCTGAAACCGGCAAAAAGCGGATTATCAAAAGCTAATTTATGACCCAGCGATTCACCGGAAAGTACTACTGTATCATCTATACCGGCTTCGGTGAGAGCCATTAAAACGTCATCGAGATATTTCTCTTTATTCAGGTTTAAAATCATATACATAATATTCTCCTAATCGGAAACATTTGTTTCCCCGGATTTAAAAAGGGCAAGTTTTGCCATAATGGGCCCCACCACCATCACAATGAAAGTTGTGGCTGTAATTACACTGATCACCTGTAATGCCTGCA
>CBFDCX010000267.1:0-2213 GCA_965603415.1 uncultured bacterium | reverse complement strand
CCTATTGAATTGATTTCATCAGTAAAAAAAAAGTACATTATTGGTGTATATTCATCTATTGGTGGATTACCAGTAATAAACGCCACCATGTCGCTTTCATTATCCCAGTCCGTATCGATCTGGAAAGCTATGCGGTATTGAGTTTTATCTCTACTTAACTCATAATCCTGGATAACACTGGAAGTTACATCAAGGTAGCGATAACCATCTATTCCACTTTCTGTTATTTTTCCGATATTATTTCGATAAGTATATGGATTTCCTACATCACCTTTTTCCCAGTCTCCTATATCGAGCTCATTTCCATAATTAATGTGGCTCATGATACATTTGATCGTATCTCCTCCCGCTACATTCCAGACTGGGAAATCAGTGTATGTACCTGTGGAAGAATCGTATCTTCCAGACATAAACTGATATAAGCGAACATAAACACCATCTATATGATACCCCTCAGGAATATCTGGAAGATAAAAAGTGATAAATGAACGAAAATAAGAATTCGGATCCGGAAACGGTATTGGTCCATGAGTATCTCCAGCGCCCATATCGTACATCCAGTTATTAACTGAAAAAGCCTGAGCATTTTGGCTGAAGTATATATACCCATCCAGCAGCGGATCGGAGTAAACGCTGTCTATTATGGTGTCTGCGGAGAGGAATGTAAAAAGGCAAAAGGTAAAAGTAAAAAGGATAGTGATTTTGTGTATCAGGTGTTTGGTATCTGGTTTCACTTTTTCCTATTCTCCACAAACTTTTTCGTCAGGAACCTGTAATTACCCCTGCGAATGGTGATATTGCTGCTATCGAAATATTCCAGGATTATCATCGAATTCGTCCTATTGCATTCCATAATATCGCGGAATTGAGCAACCGAAATGCCGTCGGGATTTTGCTGCAGAAACGTAAGAAGCTGCTGCTTTGCTTTTTCTATAAAATCGCTGTGAAAATACTTTTTCTGCAGGAAATATACTTTGCTATTATCAACTAAATAACTGAGTACCTGATGTAACTTTTTTTCATTTACATTTTCTTTTATTGCTATTTGAATTTCAGCAATATCAGCTGAGTTACTACTAATATCTTGCAGATATTTTTCCACTTTATCTATCAGGTTTTCAGTAATATTATCCAGTTTTACATCGTGGGAAGTCAGCGCCCAGCTTTTGTTCGTATGTTTCAGTTTACCATTTTCCTGCATATCATCGAGCAGCAGCTTTAAAGTCATTTTAGTGATTTCATTCTGCTCTGCACCAAATATTCCCATTAATTCATTAAATGTTTTACCTGTTTTTTTTAGAGGATTTTTTTTATGAAATTCCTGCAAACCGGTTAGAATTTTATTGCGCATGGCAGTTTCAAATTTCTTTTGCATAAGAAGAATGCTGTTCTCTGTCTGGTGAAAAACAATATCACCGGGTAATTGCTGGAATATAACATCTATCAGATCGTCAGGCTGGACATTCAGGTTACCGGCAACATCTGTATGCAGCACAGGTAAGGGGGCTTTTCTTATCTCCGCTAAAACAAGTTCTTTCAAATCCCCGGAAGAGAGTTTGTTAACAATATCTATCTGATCTTTTCTTCTTCTACGATGATGTAGCGGATAAGGGTCAATTATCTCTCCCCCGCCCAGTGTGAGATCTCCGGATGAATTCCTGATGATAAATTTATCTCCAAAAACTGCAATTATCGGTTTGGGAAGATAGATCTGAACCAGGCAGGTTTCTCCGCTGGATAGGGAATTCTTATCTAACAGGTGCATTCTTGCCATCAGCCTGCTGGTACCCAGAAGAAAGATAACCTGACTCCAAAGCTGAAGTGTAACATCTGACTGAAATATTGTGATGTTTGCATCTATCAGTCTGGTTTCTTTTATTTTTCTATCGGAAAGCACCATACCCCGAGTAAAATCTTTTTGTTTCAATCCAACCAGGTTGAATGAAGCTCTGTCGCCAGCACTTACTTTATTAACTTCCTTGCCATGATGTTCCAGTCTGCGAATGCGTATTTCTTTATTTCCGGGTAAAAGATATATTTTATCGTCTTTGGAAATCGAGCCGGACAGCACAGAACCGTTGGCAATAGTACCAAAACCTTCCTGAGAAAATATGCGGTCGATATACAGACGGAAAGCCCCTTCGGAACTGCGTTGAGAAATTTTCTCAACTATTTCTGTTATTGCCTGGAGAAGCTGATCCATGCCGGATTTA
>CBFDCX010000266.1:0-2241 GCA_965603415.1 uncultured bacterium | reverse complement strand
TAACTCCGGACTTCAAAGTAAACAAAATTAAAATCATCGAACAAACAGAAACTCCGGGACTGGGTGCAAATTGCACAAAACCTGAATTTCAATTTCAGTTTGAAAATAAAAATGAAACCGTAATGCTCTTGGATAAAGATGGTGGTGAAATTGTAAGCATAACAGGAGCAACTATAACGACTCGAACAATTACCAATTCCATACGGACTGGTTTAAAATTCTTGAAAGAAATCGAGGTTCAATCAGAACTCGAAGAGATGCACCGGGAGGAGGTTACCGAATGAGTGTTATCAAAGAATTCACAAAAGGCATTGTAAAAGAAAATCCGGTTTTCGTGATGGCACTTGGGCTTTGCCCGGTATTGGCAGTTTCTTCATCTGTAGAGAATGCTATAGGAATGGGAGCAGCAGCCACTTTTGTGCTGGTTTTTTCCAATATTTTTATTTCTCTTATCAAAGGCTTTATTCCAAGAAAGATCCGTATTCCATCCTACATTGTAGTAATAGCTTCATTTGTTACAATTGTAGATATGGTGATGGAAGCTTATGTTCCGGCTCTTCATAAAAATCTGGGACTGTTCATTCCACTCATCGTAGTTAATTGCATAATATTGGGAAGGGCTGAAGCTTTTGCGGGGAAGAATAACCTGATAAGATCCATTTTTGATGGTTTTGGAATGGGTCTGGGTTTCACACTTGCACTTATAGTGATCGCCTCCATCAGAGAAGTATTGGGTGCCGGTCAATTCCTGGGATTTAATGTGCTTCCAGCAACCTTCAAACCAATGCTGGTAGCGATTCTTGCACCGGGAGCTTTCCTGGTTATGGGTCTTTTGATGGGCTTGATGAATCTTAAGAAGAAATAGGAGATAAATAAATGGAATTTTTAGCAAAAATATTCGCTATGGCTATTGCTGCAATATTTGTGCAGAATTTTGTATTAATGCGCTTTCTGGGTTTGTGCCCTTATATTGGAGTTTCCAAGAAAATAGATTCCGCTTTGGGGATGGGAATGGCTGTAATCTTTGTTATGACCATGGCTTCCACTTTTACCTGGCTTATTCAAACATATCTTCTGGTTCCATTAAAAATCGAATTTCTACAGACAATAGCCTTTATTCTTACGATAGCTTCACTGGTACAGCTGGTAGAGATGATCATTCAAAAAACAGCTCCGGCACTTTATAAAGCCCTGGGTGTTTTCCTTCCATTAATAACCACAAACTGTGCTGTACTGGGTGTTGCAATACTTAATATCAATGAAGAATATACTTTTATTTTTGCAATTTTGAATGGTTTGTTTGCCGGTCTTGGTTTTACTTTGGTACTCATCCTGATGGCCGGGATCAGGGAAAGACTGGAGAGAGCAGAGCTACCCCGTACAATGCGTGGTATGCCTATTGCGATGATAGTAGCCGGTTGTATGGCGCTTGCATTCCTTGGCTTTTCCGGTTTAAAATTCTAGGGGGAAATAAATGTCCATTATATTATATTCAATAGCAACTCTTGGGATTTTAGGTATAATTTACGGATTGGGTCTTGCTTTTGCTTCCAAAAAATTTCACGTGGATATTGATCCTAAAATTGAACAAATAAATGAAATATTACCTGGTGTTAATTGTGGTGCTTGCGGATTTCCGGGTTGTTCTGCATATGCAGAAGCAATTGTAGAAAAAGGAGTTGATATAAATCTATGCGCTCCGGGTGGAGATGATGTTATTGCAGACATTGCAAAGATAATGGGCCTTGAAGCAACATCTGCCGATAAGAAAGTTGCTGTGATCCATTGTCAAAGTGGCGGTTTGAACAACACTTTCTTCCGTTATGAATATCATGGCATTTGCACCTGCAAAGCTGCTGTTCTTGTTTCCAGCGGACCTAACCTTTGTAATTACGGTTGTGTCTTTCAGAACGACTGTATTGCTGCCTGTCAGTTCGATGCGATCCATCTTGATGAAAATGGAATGCGTATAATCGATAAAGATAAATGTACAGGTTGTGGCGCTTGTGTTATTGCCTGTCCGCGTAATCTCATCGAGCTTGTTTCTATTAAGAAACGAGTTCATGTACTCTGTACTTCACACGATAAGGGTGCAGTCTCCCGCAAAGTATGTGGAAATAAAACCGCCTGTATTGCTTGTACATTATGTGTTAAAAAATGCCCTGTTGAAGCAATTGAGATGCAGGATAACGTAGCTGTAATTATTTATGATAAATGCATAAACTGCGGTCAATGTGCAGA
>CBFDCX010000265.1:0-2241 GCA_965603415.1 uncultured bacterium | reverse complement strand
ATCTCTGGGATGGGAATCCTGATAGGAAACGATCACATTCCCATTCGGTTCCGGGTAGGAATGAGAGAATATTTCTAACTGTTCATCAGAAACTTCCCAATAATATTCATACATAGAATTTGAATCTTGCAGGTTAAACATATTATCATAAAGTGAAAAAGGTTCTTCGAATTCAGTCTGATCGCTGAAGCGGATAAAAACAACAAGATTGTTTATTACACCTATTGTAGATACCCTGTTATGTAATTGAGCAATGATATCATTGAATTCACTCCTTCGTTCCCACAGATCATCGGGGAGAACGTTTACAGCGGGATCAAGATCGTAATCTGCCGGGTTGTGAATACCGGGAATGTAATTGGTAGGTACTAAAGCATCTCCTGCCAATTTTGCATACACGTAAAATCCGGTATTAGTATCCCTAATAATTGTAAAGTTGTTTTCATCATGCAGCCAGTTAAAGAATTCATCTCCAGAAGCGAAACATTTTAAAACAGTTCCATCCGGTTGGATCAATTTCTGCTCGATATTGGTAAGATATGCTGCAAAAATGGAAGTGGTTATTAAAAAGAATCCGATCAACATTTTGATTTTCATTTTATTCTCCTAACAAATTTTTTAAAATTAAATGCACAACTCATTCCAAGGTAGATAAAAAAAACGCTCCCGAGGGAGCGTTATTATTGATGATTATATCAATACTTTATTTCAATAGGATCATCTTCTTGGCTGTGACGTTGGAAACGGTTTTCATTTTCACGAAATACATTCCACTGGAAGTACTCAGACCGTTGTTGTCCGTTCCATCCCAGATGAAGGTAGAGTTGTTAACTATCTCGTTATCTACCAGAGTTTTAACAAGTTGTCCCTTGATGTTATAGATTCCCACACTAACAGGATGCTCCAGATCTTTTCCTGTTATGGAAAGAGCTATATTGGTCTGCGGATTAAATGGGTTAGGATATATGCTGATGGAGTTCTTAGTAATGATGTTTACCACATTATTCTCTGCATCTGTAGGAGTCATACCATTGGGTCCGCCATAAGCGCCCATATCGTTACGAGAACCATCGGGATCATTGTACATGGCATCGGGATCGCCAGCATCGATACAGGGAGAACCTTCCTGCAGCCACCAATGGGCGTTCGGTTCATAAAATGCAGTTCCGTCTCCTGCGGAGGGAGCTATGAACAAAGGATCCTCATCGATGTTACCTGTTCCGGTGTATCCACCACTTATGCAGGTATATGTTACGTCTACACCACCAGAAGAAAAGAAGATCGAATTGTTATCGATAATGATGCAATTCTTGATAACAGGAGCCGAGTTGAAAATAAAGAACAAATATTGATTTGTGCCATTTGATTCATTATTGGCAATCGTATTATTGGTCAACTCTGCATCAGAATCATTTTTAAGCATGAAAGCACCATATGTTCCTGAGTTGTTAACGACTATATTATTTGTGATCTCTATCGGTGCATCCGTGCATTGAATACCACCGATTGCATTTGAACTGAAATTGTTGGCGATGATGTTCTGGGTGATCAATACATTAGATGAGCCCATGACATCGATTGCTGCACCAAGAGAAGTGCTGCTGTTATCGTAGATCTTGTTACCGATAATATCAAGATATGAATCATTCTCGATACGAATGGCGCTGACAGTTGCTTTGGAAATTTCGCAGTTTGCTATGATGTTATTTGCCTGATTTCCAATGAATCTAAGACCTTGCCAACTGGAATTGGAAGTAAATATTATGGGCTCTCCGTCACTGGCAGAAGCATCGGCTTGCAGTAAGCCATTAACGCTGAATTGAGCGTCGTTTTCTACAAAAATTTCCACGCCCGGTTCAACTGTTAAGTCACCATCTGCAGGAATAGTAACATCATCAGTGATAGTATATGGACCATATTCCGATCGCCAAATACCTGCAATATTACCAGAAACCGAACTTGCATCAGTTACTATAATATAATCAATAAGAGTTTCAGTTACAGTTTCGCCATCACTTGTAATCGTTAAACTTACATCATAATTTCCAAGTTCTGTATAAAGGAAAAATGGATCTTGTTCATTACTATCAGTAATTCCATCTTCATCGAAATCCCATTCCCAACTGTCAATCCCATTTGGGGCTATAGATGTATCATAGAATTGAACACCAAGGTCTAATGGTCCGTTTGTGATATTAGATTCAAAATGAGCTGCTAAACCAAAGGATTCAATTGCCAGAA
>CBFDCX010000264.1:0-2250 GCA_965603415.1 uncultured bacterium | reverse complement strand
AAAATAAAAATTTAGGATTATTTCTGTATTCTTTTTCTTTTGCTAATCCATCATGAGTTCGACCAACAAAATTTCTGCAATCCTCACATGCTTTTATAGAATCGGGGTATATTTCAATTCCAGCGTTGGTTACTGCATCAAGTATTTCATTTTTATCTTGTTCGTGAATATTTTCGTGATTAAGTTGAGAAACCGCCACAAAAATACCCGCAATCGTTAGGATAAAATCCCAATGTTCAGGTTTTATTTTTTCTATAATGGGGAATTTATCTAAAAATTGGACATATGAATTGACAGCCAAGATTTTTGCAGCAGAAGGAAGTTTTTTAGCATTTTCAATATTTTTATTCATATTTATTTTTTATGTTTAAATTGGTATTAACTTACTCAAATAATCAGTACAAAACATTTTCATTTTCCTTAATTATAAACTACGTCAATAACGATAAATAAATTTTCGATGTCAAATAAAAAAAATTATCTCTAACCTACAGGCAAAGTTACTATTCTTGACAAATGTATCGAGCTTAATTTGTTGTCTCATTCATATTTAGCTAATAAGTAATGCAGGAGGATTTTTAATGGGTATTCCATTGATCTGGTATGTTGCACCTTTTGGAGCCATAATGGCATTAATATTTTCATTTGTTCTTTATAGAAGTGTAAAGAAAAGCGATCCCGGTAACGAGCAGATGCAGAAGATTGCAAAATATGTTCGTGAAGGTTCTTTTGCTTACTTAAAACAGCAATACAAAGGCGTGGCAATTTTCTTTGTCTGTGCCTTTATTCTTTTCAACATCATGGTTCATGTTCTGCATGTGCTTCACTGGCTTATTCCTTTTGCATTTCTTACGGGTGGATTTTTCAGTGGACTTGCCGGCTGGATAGGAATGAATACGGCTACCCTTGCTTCCAATAGAACTGCACAGGGTGCTTCAAAAAGCCTGGATAAAGGTTTGAAAGTTGCCTTTCGCGCCGGCGGTGTGATGGGACTTGTAGTTGTGGGACTGGCATTGGTAGATATTTCTGCCTGGTTTTTTATTATGAGAAATTATATGAAATTAGACCTGCATACAATAACTGTGGTTATGCTCAGCTTTGGAATGGGAGCTTCAACTCAGGCACTTTTTGCACGTCTTGGTGGAGGGATCTACACAAAAGCTGCCGATGTAGGTGCAGACCTGGTGGGAAAAGTGGAAGCTGGAATCCCGGAAGATGATCCGCGTAATCCTGCCACGATCGCAGATAATGTGGGAGATAACGTGGGCGATGTAGCAGGAATGGGTGCAGACCTTTATGAATCATACTGTGGCTCGATATTGGCTACGGCAGCACTGGGAATGGCAGCAGTAACGCAGATCTTCGGTCATGGAACCGACCTGATGAATTCCTGGGCAATACGGTTTGTAACTGCTCCGATGGTTCTTGCCGGTGTGGGTGCATTCCTTTCTATACTGGGAATTTATATGGTTTCCACCAAGGAAGGTGCAGATACCAAAGAACTGATGTTCGCCTTGAACAAAGGTGTTTACGGAAGTTCTATTCTGATTGCTATAGTTGCATTTTTCGTTACAAAGTTCATGCTTCCTGCTGAATACTCTTTCGGTGTTTTCCTGGCAAGTATGATAGGTCTTTTTGCAGGAATACTGATAGGATTTTTTACAGAGCGCTCAACTTCACACAGTTATGCTCCCACGCGGGGAATTGCAAAACAGGCAGAGTTCGGACCGGCCACTGTGATCATCGATGGACTTGCTGTGGGAATGAAATCCGTAGCAGCTCCGGTTATTATTATTGGAATTGCCATTCTGGCAGCTTTCAGTGTGAGTAAAGGATTCACAACTCCCGAAATGGGACTTTACGGAATTGGCTTTGGTGCTGTGGGAATGCTTGCCACTTTGGGTGTAACTCTTGCAATGGATGCATTTGGACCAATAGCAGATAACGCAGGTGGAAATGCAGAAATGTGCAAGCTTCCCAAGGAAGTTAGAACAAGAACCGACGATCTTGATTCAGTTGGAAATACAACAGCAGCCACGGGGAAAGGCTTTGCTATAGGTTCTGCAGCACTTACTGCTATGGCGCTTCTGGCAGCTTACCTGGAAGAAGTTAGAGTAGGATTGATCTTTGCCGGGCAAAAATTCCTGGATATTACTTTTGCAGGGGAAGTTGTACGAACTGTAGAAATTACAAATGCCACAATTGCAGATTTTGTAAGTTATTATCAAATAAATTTAATGAATCCCAAGT
>CBFDCX010000263.1:0-2261 GCA_965603415.1 uncultured bacterium | reverse complement strand
AAATCGATGGCACGAAGATAATCTTCTGCACTAAAAGCTGAAGTAGCAGCTTTAAAAATATATTTTTCAGGAGAAGAGGTTGTTCCCGAAAGCCTACTGTACAATTGAGATGCCTGGTCGAAACGTTTTAACTGGTATAGAGTCCAGGCCTGGCGGGAAACAGCAAGTTCAGTTTCCTGCGAGTTATTTGATCTGTCTTCCGCAAACGAAAATGTTTTGAAAGCTTTATCATATTTCCTGGCTGCAAAGTAAATATTTCCTTTCAACAGGAATTTATCAAATGTATATTTAGGCAGTTCAGGAATGTTTTCCAGAGAGCTTAGCGCATCATCATATTTGCCCTGCTCCAGATAGATCCGAGCTATCCGTTCCCAGGCATATCCTGCATCACTTTTACCTTCCAGAGCCTGCACATAGTATTTTAATGCCGCATTATAATTGGACTGAAAGAAATTGATCTCCCCAATATAGTAGCTACTCATGCCTGTTTTATCGGAATATGGATGTTTTTTCAAAACCATGTCGAACTTAGACAAAGCTTCAGAATAGTCCTTTCCCTTGAAATGAAGCAGCCCAAGCTTGAACAGCGCTTCATCAAGAAATTCCCCATTTGGATATTCAACGATATATTCTTTATATTTTTCAAAAGCTTTCTGTTCATTTCCTATCAGGAAATCAGCTTCCGAAGTAAGATACGATATCTGTTCTTTAAAGCTTTTATAAATTTCTTGCGATCGAGGATCCTTAGCTTTAGTTTTGGCAATAGCAAAATTTTCTAAAGTTCTGTCGAATTGACCAATAAGAAAATAATTGTAACCTATCTGGTAATAAGCAGATGGAGTATATAAATGAGTGGGATTTTCTTGTACAAATTCCTTCAGCATACTAATCGATTTTTGTTTGTCGGATTCCATTTTTGCCAGGTAAAAAAAGCTATTGGAACTGATCTCTTTATCATCCGATCTAACCAGTTCTGCAAGGATATTGCCAGCTTCTTTACTACTGTCTGTTTCGTACAAACACAACGCTTTAAAGTAACTGGATTTCTCTGAGATCAAATTTTCCAGCCTTCTGAGTGCCTTTTTGTATTCCCCAATATAGTAAAAAGCTCTTCCCAATAACAGCGAATATTCCTGGTAATATTCTGATGTTACAGGGATCGAATCAAATCCGATATTCAGGATTTTATCGTAATTCTTTTTGCGAAGATTGAAGTTTTGATAAATAAGTAATGCCCTGTTTCTCTGTTCACTCCTTTCCGCTAAAAAAGCCTGCATTACTTTATCGACCTTTTGAGGTTGATCTTGTGCTATAAATACTTCCAGCCGAGCGATCTTTATAGAAATATCATTATTAATTGCAGCAGCTTTATCCAGGAATTGCAAAGCTTCATCGAGTTTTTTCTTTTTCAGGTTTATTCTTCCCAGAAAATAATCTGCTTTCCACTTGAATTGATGCTTTGGAAAGATCTTAATAAAATCCTGGAAATATTTTTCACCTTTTGAAAGATCATTTTCAAAAAAGTTGCACTGTCCCAATCCCATCAATACTTCCGCCCGGATAGCTGGATTCGGATCGGAACTATGCAATTCGGTAAAGAGCTTCAAAGCCTGATCATAATTCTTCTCTATCAGAAGAACATTTGCCAATAGAAATTTTGCATCTGCTAGTAAATTGCTATCCGGATTGTTAGAAATAAAATTTCGGAGTTCTATTTCCGCCAGTTTGTAATTGCCGTCGGTATACAGTCCCACAGCGAATTTCATATCATCGCCGGGGGTAGCAATAAGCATTACACTTAACATAAACAGCAGCATTCCCAATAAAGTTCTTCTCATCTAAACCTCGTTGTTGGCATCTTTTTTCAAAATTGAAGAGATCGAGTTTTTCAGTTTGAATACGTCTTCAGGATCAATGCTTTTTACACCTTCGATCACCTCATTATTATCAAGACAGATCATTTTCACTGCAAGCTGTGAGAATATCTTTACCAGATCCAGGTTATCTGTGATAAACAAGTCGCACTTGCTGGCAAGAATGAACAGGTCGAAGAGATTTTCATATTCGATATCTTCTATGTTAATGAAATTCTTTTTATGAATTGTTCTGCCTGTAAGATAGATATTAGCGGAAAAGTTCTGTTTAAGTGTAATCACTACACCTTCATTTACTTTTTGGGTAATCGATTTATTTATATCCAGAATATAATTTGGGAACCTGTTTTTAATAAAGCGGTGCGTAGCAATGTTTTCTTCTGCTAT
>CBFDCX010000262.1:0-2265 GCA_965603415.1 uncultured bacterium | reverse complement strand
GCTGATTTTTATGCTGAAGATTTTGAGAAGATATTGGAGAAGTTGAGAAATTAAAGTTGGTAAAAAAATGAAAAAAAATGGATATCTATTAATTTTCGTCATTGTTTTCAGTTGTGCGATCAGTACAAATAGAGGTATTACAGAAAAAAATGATTATGATTCTATGGTTGGTTTTCTGGAAAGCTCGAAAGAAGATTCGTTGAAATATGAATTTTACAAAAATGAGATCATCACCCACTTTCCTTCATCGGAAAAAACATTTGAACTGGCAAATGAAGAATTCTACGAAAAAGTATATCCCATTTGGCGAAATGATTCATTAAAGATTAATGTTATCAGCAAACTCATTCAGAAATATCCGCAAACAAATTGGCGGCGCACAATGTATCAATATCTCACATATTCGTTAAATAATATGAGCAGGATAGAAGAACTAAAAGAAATTCTACAGGAATTTAGGTTAGCGTTCCCGCAGGATTACAAATCTTTTTCGCAATCTGCCCGGTATTTGAACAGGAATGACATCGAACCGAAAAAGGCTCTGGAATTTGCCCGGCAGGCTCATGCAATGTCTTCTGATTATCCCGAATTGGATCATTTTCCACCAATGGAATGGGAACTGGAAGAGCGAGCTGTTTCTGTTAATACAGCTGCACTTTTAGCAGATATTCTAATTAAACAGGAAAAATACGAAGAAGCGGAAAAGATTATAACGGCAGTGATAAAAAATAATAAACTGGGTATAGATGATGAAACCACTTTGGGAGCTTGTTACTATTTCCTGGCAAAAGCTTATGACGGAATGAACAGGAAAAAGGAAGCTGTGCAGGCTGCTGTGAAATCTCTTATCGCAGGAGATTCAAGGAATTATTATACACCAAAAGCAGATTCGCTCTTGCGGGAAATGATCGGTTATAAAGACCTGAGCGAAGATGAGTATATAGATTTTGTGCGAACACAGGCAGGTTACAAAGATGTGATCTTTACTGATGTTGCAGAAGAATATGGATTGGAAAATATCGGTGCCGGACGCATTGCCTGGGGCGATTATAATAATGATGGTTTTGCGGATATGCTTTTGAATGGCAGCCGGCTTTTCAAGAATGAAAAAGGTAAAAAAATTACCGAAGTTACACAGGAATCTTTTCCTGATACGGTTCGTGGTAATGGTGGATTATGGGGAGACTTCGACAACGATGGTGATCTGGACATAGTTACCAAAGACCCGGAATCAATCTGGTTGAACGAGAAGGGGATTTTTACTCGAATCAGTGGGAATAATGCAATTGAAAACAACGAAGTCTCCACCGAAGGCATCGGTATCGGTGATGTAAATATTGATGGCTGGCTGGATATTTATTTTGCCAATTATGAAGTTTGGAAGGTAACTCGATCGGAACCTGAAGAGGATAGTTTTTTCAAAAGTATTGGTGAGGGGAAATTCTATAATATTACCGACAGAGCGGATTTGCTTCCGAAAGATGGAAAAAAACGTGCTGGGCGCGGTGTGAATATGGGGGATTTTGATAACGATGGTGATCTGGATATTTTTGTTTCCAATTACCGCTTGCAGGATAATTTTCTGTGGGTGAATGATGGAACCGGACATTTTGAGAACCGTGCTCTTGAACTGGATGTAGCAGGCGATGAAGTCGAGGGCTGGTGGGGTCACACCATCGGCAGCGAATGGGTAGATGTGGATAACGATGGCGATCTCGATCTTTTTTGTGCCAACCTGGCGCATCCGCGTTATATAGATTTTTCCAATATGACAATGTTATATCTCAACTCGGGAGCTCCGGATTGGAAGTTCACAGATGTTCGAAAAAATTCTGGAATCCGTTTTGAGGAAACTCATTCCGAGCCTGCCTGGGGAGATTTGAATAATGATGGATTTCTTGATCTTTATATAAATTGCATTTATGAAGGAAGACGCTCCTTTCTGTATATAAACAACCAGGATGGAACTTTCAGGGATGTTACTTTTTTAGCTGGAGTTCGTCACTTCAATGGTTGGGGAGTAGCGTTTGCAGATTTCGATAATGATGGAGATCTGGATATTTTAGCTGCTGGAGGAACAATCCAGCTTTACCGCAATGATACTCCAAATACAGGAAACTGGTTGGAAGTACAGATCATTGGCAAAGACCACTCCGATGGAATTGGAACACGTCTTACTTTATCAAATGAAAACATTTCGTTGATTCGTGAGATTCAAGGTGGGAAAGGAACGACTAATCAGCATTCATTAGTTCAGCATTTCGG
>CBFDCX010000261.1:0-2280 GCA_965603415.1 uncultured bacterium | reverse complement strand
GAATTGATGCAGAAGATAACATTAACAGCAGAAAAATTCCTTGATAAGAATATCCTAAAAAGAATCAAGAACTGGATACAGAAAATAACTAAATGAAATTACTGTTAGCAACCAGAAACAAGGATAAAATCAAAGAGATCAAAGAAATACTAAAAGACCTCAATATAGAAATTATTTCTGCCTACGATTTTCCTGGCATGCCGGATGTGATCGAAGATAAAGATACTATCGAAGAGAACGCAATAAAGAAAGCGGAAGAATGTACCGCTTTCTCTGGAATGTTGACCCTGGCAGATGATACAGGTCTTTTTGTGGATGCTCTTGACGGAAAGCCCGGAGTTCATGCTGCCCGTTTTGCCGGGGAGAACTGCTCCTACAAAGATAACCGCGATAAAATGTTACGCGAAATGACAGGAAAAACCAATCGTAAAGCACAGTTTCGAACTTTTGTAGCTTTTGCTTCTCCGGAAGGATTGATCGATACGGCTCTGGGAAAAGTTGACGGTACAATTACAGAAAATGAAATTGGAACCGGTGGATTTGGTTATGACCCTATCTTCCGGGCAGATGAAACCGGAAAAACCTTTGGGGAAATGAGCGAAAAGGAAAAGAACAAAATAAGCCACCGGGGCAGGGCATTCAGGAAGGTGATTCCGGTGATTGTAAAACACAAAAATATGTCTTTCTGCCTGCCAATCTGTAGTTGAACGAAGGCTGGAGGTATCTGATAGCCTTGCTTACGAAGAATCTATTGAATATTTTAATAGCTTAACTTCTTGATTGGAAATGAGATTCTTCCTAAGAGCAACGTGCAGGAAACGTCAGAAAGACAGGTTATGTTAGAGATACGAAAAGGAGATTTTATGGTTAATCCACAGATTTTCAGGCAATACGATATTCGTGGAGTTGTAGATAAAGACCTTACGGACGAAACACTTTACCTGATAGGAAAAGGATATGGAACTTTCCTGAGACGTCAAGACCTTAAAACAGTTACTATTGCCGGTGATGCCAGGTTGAGTACTCCTCGTTTCAAAGAGCAGTTCATTAAGGGAATGCGTGAGGTTGGGATCGATGTGATAGACGTAGGGATCATGGCAACACCCGTACTTTATTATTCCATCTGGAAACTGAAAACCGATGGTGGAGTGGTGATCACAGCCAGCCACAATCCTGCTGAATACAATGGTATTAAGATGAACAAAGGACTGCAAAGTGTTTATGGGCAGGACATCCAGGAAATTTTGAAACTTATTCAGGCAGATGATTTTGAGAGTGGTGAAGGAACGCTTTCAACCAATGATGAAATGCATGAATTTTACAAGGATTATATAGTAGCCGGCATAAAGCTCGATCGACCGGTTAAAGTAATCGTAGATGGAGGAAATGGCGCTGGAGGACCTTATCTGCCGGAAATTCTCAGGCGGCTTGGCTGTGAAGTAAAAGAGCTTTACTGCGAACCGGATGGCACTTTCCCAAATCATCATCCCGATCCCACTGTGGAAAAATATATGACCGATCTGATTGCCGAAGTTAAGAATTCAGATGCAGAAGTTGGTTTGGGATTAGATGGTGATGGTGATAGAATTGGTGTTATCGATGAGAAAGGTAAAATGCTTTTTGGTGACCAGACGCTTAACATCATAGCCCGTGATTTCCTGAAACATCATCCCGGAGAGAAGATCATCGGTGATGTGAAATGCTCAAAGAACTTCTTTGATGACATAAAAAAACATGGTGGTATTCCCATCATGTATAAAACAGGTCATGCCAATATTAAAAGCAAAATGCAGGAAGAAGGTCTCTTGATGAGTGGCGAGATGAGTGGTCATGTCTTTCTTAAAGACCGTTTCCTGGGCTTTGACGATGCTATCTATGTTGGTGCCCGTTTCGTGGAGATAATGAGTAAAACCGATAAACCGGTAAGCAGGTTTCTGGAAGATCAACCCAAGATGTACAATACTCCGGAACTTCATTATGAAAGCACTGACGAAGACAAATTCAAACTCGTGGAAAAAGTGCGTGATTCATTCATTGAAGAAGGATATGACGTAAACGCCATCGACGGTATGAGGATAACATTTGAAGATGGCTGGGGACTTTGCCGGGCATCAAATACTACTCCTGTATTGGTACTTCGCTACGAAGCCGAAACGGAAGAACGGCTGCAGGAGATCAAAAAACTGATCGAAGACAGAATTGAAAAATTAAAATAAATTGGAGGAAAAAATGAAAAAATTATTACTCGTTCTATTTGTTACACTTTTTGTAAGTGTATTA
>CBFDCX010000260.1:0-2280 GCA_965603415.1 uncultured bacterium | reverse complement strand
TAGAAAAATGTCTTTCTGAGGATGATCTCACATATGCATTCGACGAAGAATCTCATTTTTAAAACAGAGATCCTTCCAAGAACAACGTGTAAGATTCTTCAGGATGACAAGAAAAAAAACAGGAGGATAAAATGAGTAGTACCAAAAAAAGTAGAAGAACTGGTGTTGTTATCAATTATTTAAGTATCATTCTGATGCTTGCTATTTTCTATGTAGTAAGATTAGGATTTATGAACAAAGCATTTATTGCGCTGGAAATTATTCCGTTGATTGCAATCATAATTAGTTTTCGGTATGCATTCGGTAAAACAAAATTATGGAGGATGACCCATACTTCATTTAAAAAACTGGATGAACGGGAAGTTCAGGTTGTTTACAAAGCCACCAGTATTTCCTACAGCCTGTTCGTTATCATTACTCTGATTATCATCTATACATTCATTTTTATAGGAATGGGAAATATCGATGTTCTGTTGGCTGCCGGACTTTTGTATATTGCCCACACATTGCCTGCTGCCATCATTGCCTGGAATGAAAAGGAAGTGTGAAATGTTTTATGGAGTAATAAAAAAAATTATGAAAGATAAAATAATTCTATTCATTTTCCTTTTCATTTTTTCAGAAACTACCCTTTTACTTTCATGCACTATTTTTTATGCAGCAAGAAATAACATGGTTTTAAGTGGTAATAATGAGGATTGGGGCGACCCAAATACTTACATGACGTTTTATCCATCTGAAGCTGGAAAGCAGGGTTGGGTAAAATTTGGTTTTCAAAATGGTTTCCCGCAGGGCGGAATGAATGACTGCGGATTATTCTGGGATGCAGCTTCTACCCCATATCTGGCAATGCCCTATTCCGAGGAAAATAAAGAAAAATATAATGGCGTTTTAATGCAAAAGGTTGTTGAAGAATGCTCCACCACCCAGGAAGCAATTGCTGTTTTTGATGAGTATTATTGCGATGATCTTTATAATGCTCAATATTTAGTTGGGGATTCCACAGGAACTTCAATAATCGTGGAGGGAGATGAGATCTTTGGCAGCATGGAAGATTTCCAGGTAATGACTAACTTTATCCAATCACAATATGAACCGGGTAATTATCCCTGCTGGCGATATGATACAGTAGCCGAGATGTTGCAAAATAGTGATGAGATTTCAGAATATTTATTTGGTTCTATCCTTTCAGAAACTCATCAGGAAGGAAATTATCCCAGTCAGTATTCCAATATTTACGATAATAAGAATTGCCTTGTTTATCTTTTCTATTTTCATAATTACGAGGAATATATCATCATAGATCTGGACGAAGAACTTCAGGAAGGAAATCGCTCATATCACATTCCATCACTTTTCTCAAAGATAGAAATGATATATCCCGGTTATGGATCGATTATAGATTCCACATCGGTTACATTCCGCTGGAAAGGGAAAGAAACCAGTAATTATGAACTTTATTACTCCACCGATCCTGATTTTACTGATTGTGCACCCAGGTCATCTCCTTCATCTCATATTCCCGGCTATTTAAGGATTTGTCTATTTGGTTCAATTTTTGTTGGAACGATTTTTAAGAGAAAATCTTACTTGATATTTATAATAATTTTCTTTGTAATATTCAGCTTGCAAAGCTGCTCGGAAAAATCCACTTCTCCATCAGATAGTGACATCATTGAATTCACACAGACAGTTGAGGATTTACAACCCGGTACTACATACTACTGGAAAATAATTGCTCATCCGGAAGGAACAGATGATTTCTTTAGTGAGACCGTAACTTATTCTTTTACTGTTTGTGATTAATAATTAAACACTGCTTCCAGCTACAAAGCCCGTGCTCCAGGCTATCTGCAGATTAAATCCTCCCGTGTAACCATCCACATCGATAACTTCTCCTGCAAAGTATAATCCGGGTACAAGTTTCGATTCCATGGTTTTAGGATTTATCTCTTTCACATCTATTCCACCACTGGTGATGATCGCTTCTTTTAGAGGACGGAACTTCTCCAGCTTAACAGCAAGATTCTTCAGCAGGAATCCAATTTTCTTGCGCTCTTCACGATTTATCTGGTGAGCTTTTCTCTTGGTGGAAATACCGCTTAATTCAATGAATACCGGTATCATTTTAGATGGTAAAAGATTTGTTAGAATATCATGGAATTCTTTGTTCTCTTTAAAATCGCGTTGCAGTCGCAGATCCAGCTTTGCTTCATCGAGGGCAGGTTTCAGATCAATAACAAGCGTATATTCTTCGATCTTTTTCACGTGTGAAGATGC
>CBFDCX010000259.1:0-2293 GCA_965603415.1 uncultured bacterium | reverse complement strand
AGTACTAACTATGATTTTTATGCTGGGATCATGCCAATCTCTTATACAAATACAAATATTCCAGGTGGACCTGTTGACGGAACTCATTTTGCTTCATATATTGGAATTGTTTCAGCAGATGATGAAAACAGTGATGTCTGGATCAGTGATAATTTCGGTGCTTATAACGGTGTTTTAATTTATAATTATGATTTCGGAGATATTGTAGATGTTGGTGATGAAATCTTAGTTTTTGGAAAAAGATCACCGTATAACAATTTAACTGAATTAGTAGATCCTGAACTTATATCAACAATCTCAACCGGAAATTCTCCTTATGGACCTGATGTAATAAGTGGTTCTGATATTGATGAAACTTTGGCTGCTGATACTGATCCTGGTGAAACATGGGAGGGGCAACTCGTGAGAATTGAGGATGTGTACGTAGAATCATATGTAGATTATGATTATCGATGTACAGATGATGGTGGTACAACCTATTTCCATGTCGGTGACAATGTTGACTATCATTTTGGAACGATTACACTGACGGTTGGAGACACATATGATGCAATTATTGGTGTAGTAGATTGGAATTCTACTGATGAAAATTACAGGATTAATCCACGAGATATTGCAGATATTATATCAGCCACTAATACACCACCTTCAGTTACAACTTCGTATGTACCTGATCCTCCTGGACAAAATCAGCAGGTTGTTGTAACGAGTGAAGTGATTGATGTTGATGGTATTGCAGGTGTTTGGATTTTTTATAAGCTGAATGGAATTATGGTTGCAGACTGGGAGGTAATGACAGATATCGGAGCAAATTTATATAGATATACAATCCCCGGTTATTCTGTCGGAGATTTGGTAGAATTTAAAATTAAAGCAACTGATAATGGATTACCACCTTTGACTACGTATGATCCAGGAGGTCTTGATTTTTATTCATATATTGTAGTTCAATTGCCTTCAGAAGGTGATATAATCGTAAATGAAATTATGCAAAATCCATCAATAGTTAGTGATACTAACGGAGAATATATGGAATTCTATAATACTACAGATCATAGTATTGATATTAATGGTTGGACAGTAAGAGATAATGGAACTGATTCATTTGTTATTGATAATGGCGGTCCATTGTTAATATCTTCTTACGGATACTTAGTTATTGGTAATGATGGTAATTCAGGAACAAACGGTGGTTATACTTGTGATTATGAATATAGTGGTATGTATTTGGCGAATGGTGATGACGAAGTAATCCTGGAATACACTGGTGTAATAATAGATTCTGTATATTATGACGGAGGAGCAACATTCCCGGATCCAACCGGAGCATCGATGGAATTGGATCCCACCCATATGAATTATGTAGATAATGATGATGGAACCAATTGGTATACTGCTCATACAACATTTGGAGACGGTGATAGTGGTTCTCCCGGCAGTGCAAACCCGGGACCACTTCCTGATGCACCAACAGATGTAATTATAACCGTTAATGGAAGCAATATTGATTTGAACTGGACAGTGGTTGCTGGAGCTACAGGATATAATATATACCGTTCTACTGATCCTTACACATTTGGAACAACAGCTTATGATACATCAGTTACAAATTCATACACAGATGTTGGCGGAGCAAGTGGCGAAAAATATTTCTACAGGGTAACAGCAACGAATTAAAACATTAGTTAATCAATTTAAAAAGGGCAGAGGATTTATCTTCTGCCCGATTTTTTGGAGAAAGTGTATGAGAAAAATATTCGTAATAATTCTTTTATTGATGATATATTTCAATCTTTTTCCAGATACAAATTTCCGGGTAATGTCTTATAACACACTTAATTTTGATGGAACTGACAGATTAGCAGATTTCCAAACGGTTCTAATAAACTCTGCACCCGATATCCTGATCTGCCAGGAAATTTCTTCGGAAGCCGGTGCCAATGCGATGTTGACTGTCCTGAATACTGCTATTGGAGGTTATGCTCGAGCTGATTTCATCCTCGATACCGATATTAATAATATGCTGTATTATAAAACCTCTATCGGCACATTGGTCAGTCAGGATACGATCGGAGCTTTCCCAAGGGTTATTTCCGAATATGTAATGAATATAGGCGGTAACACGATCTGGTTTTATAGTTGTCATCTGAAATCGTCTATGGGTTCAACTAATGAAGCAGAACGTTTAGCTGCTGTAACAATTCTTAGAAATTATCTTAATGCACTTTCAGAAGGAACGGAATTTATCATCGTGGGAGATATGAATTTTTACACCAGTTAAGAAGATGGTTAC
>CBFDCX010000258.1:0-2294 GCA_965603415.1 uncultured bacterium | reverse complement strand
ATGTGGGGCGTGATGTGGAATCGATGGTACGTGAACTTATGAATATTGCCTTGAACGATGTGCGGATAGAAATGACGAGTCAGGTGCAGGCAAAAGCAAAAGAGAACGCACGTAACCGGCTTATCGATATTCTGTATCCACGCCAGCCTGTAGTTCCCAACGAAACCGAAGAAGAAACGAAGTTAAAATCTGAAAGACATGAGCGTATACGCAAAAAAATGGAAAAGCTCTTCGATAGCGGTGAACTGAACGAACGGGAAGTGGAGGTAAGTGCGGAACGTCCCAAACCTTCACATATAGAAATATTCTCTCAAACAGGTATGGAAAATATAGATTTTCAACTTGGTGATATCATGGCTGGTATTCTTCCTTTTAAAAAGGGTGATAGAAAGAAAAAAATGAAGGTGAAAGATGCCTATAATTATTTGGTCGATGAAGAATCCAACAGACTGGTTAAAAGAGAAAAAGTTATCGAAGAAGCCAAGAACAG
This sequence comes from uncultured bacterium, assembly GCA_965603415.1. GTDB lineage: Bacteria > Cloacimonadota > Cloacimonadia > Cloacimonadales > TCS61 > JACNIV01. The sequence continues at coordinate 1,804 of CBFDCX010000258.1, read as the reverse complement.
GGTAGAAAATAATGGCATTATTTTCATTGATGAACTCGATAAAATTGCCGGCAGTGAGAACCTGGTGGGTGCCGATGTTTCACGATCCGGAGTACAAAGAGACCTGCTCCCCATTGTGGAAGGTTCCAATGTTCCCACCAAATACGGACTTATAGATACTTCTCATGTCCTCTTCATTGCAGCGGGAGCTTTCAATGTTTCCAAACCTTCCGATCTTATACCCGAATTGCAGGGCAGGTTCCCCATCCGTGAAGAGCTGAATAGTCTTTCCAAAGAAGATCTGGAAAAGATCCTGCTCTATCCTAAGAATTCCCTCACAAAGCAGTATAAAGCTCTTTTTGCTGCTGAAGGCGTTAAGCTGGATTTCGAAGATGATGCGGTAACCGAAATTGCTGATTTCGCTTCCAGGGCAAACGAAAAAATGGAAGACATCGGAGCACGACGACTGCATACTATTATGAACGCTCTTTTGGATGAATACCTTTTCGATATGCCTGATAAGAAGTTTAAAACAGCTTTCATCACAAAGGATATGGTCGAAAAGAAACTGAACAAGATCATCACCGATGAAGACCTTTCCAAATATATTTTATAATGAAGATAGAATCATATTCGTTTGGTTCTATTATGATAGATGGAGAAAGCTTCACCAATGACCTGATAATATTTCCCGGTAAGATAGATGCATCCTGGTGGAGGAAACGTTCGCACAAAGTAGAATTGGAAGATATCCCCAAATTACTGGAAGCAGAAGTGGATGTGATCATCTTCGGTACCGGAGCCTACGGTCTTATGAAAATAGATAAAAAGGTTATCGAGCATTTTGCGAACAGGAACATTGAAGTTATACTCGAGAAAACCGGCAAAGCTGTGAATGCTTTTAACGAAATATCAGAAAGCAAGAAAGTGATCGCTGCCTTGCATTTGACGTGTTGAGACAAGATGGAAAACTTATTATCGATTAAAGAAGCCAGTAAATGGGTTACAGATCATTATGGAAGAGAAACATCTCCATCACAAATATCTTATTTAATGCAATATGGTCATTTAAGAAAGATTGGAAATAATAGTAACACCAAAGTACCTCTTGAAGATTTAAAAAAATATTACGATTCAAATGTAAATAATCTGGAAAAGAAGTGGAAAAAACATTTAGGTGAAGATCTAAACTGGAAATTGTCTTTTGATGAATACAGTGAGAAAGAACGTACGAAACATGTTCATCGTTTACACCCCTATAAAGGTAAATTCATTCCACAGCTTGTAGAATATTTTTTAGATAGTCATCTTAACGATTTCAAGAAAGAAGTTTTTTTCCAACCCGGGGATATTGTATTAGACCCATTCTGTGGAAGTGGAACAACATTAGTTCAAGCAAATGAACTTGGTATAAATGCAATTGGTGTTGATATTTCTGCATTTAATTCTTTGATAAGTAATATTAAAGTACAAAATCATGACATACAAAGATTAAATACTGAGATAAATCGCATAACTCAACTATTCTCTGAATTTATCTACGATTCAGCTTCTGTAAAATTTGAAGAGGAGTTATTAGAAGAACTTAATCGATTTAATAATAAATATTTCCCTTCTCCTGAATTTAAATTTAAAGTTCGAAATAAAAATATTAATGAATGGCAGTATGGTAAAGAAAAAGAAGTTGAGTTCCTAACAATTTTTAATTCATTAATTGATAAATATAAAATTGAAGTTCTTCAGGATTCTGATAATAAATTCATAGAGAAGTGGTATCTATTACCAGTACGAAGAGAAATAGATTTTATAAAAAAGCTTATTAATG
>CBFDCX010000257.1:0-2294 GCA_965603415.1 uncultured bacterium | reverse complement strand
CCGTCGATCATACGGATAAGAACTATCACGCCACGATATGTATCGAAGTAGGAATCAAAAATCAGAGCTTTTGCAGGAAGATCGATATTACCGATGGGAGCAGGAATATTTTTGGCTATCCCTTTTAAAAGTTCATCTACTCCTGTTCCTTCTTTTGCACTTATTCTGTAAATATGTTCTTTGTCTATTCCGATATTTTCCACAATGTCGTGCTCGGTTCCTTCTACATCTGCTTTGATGAGATCGATCTTATTTACTACCGGAATTATTTCCAGTTCATTTTCCATTGCCAGGTAGAGGTTGCTCATCGTTTGAGCTTCTATTCCCTGTGAGGCATCCACCAGCAGAAGTGCACCGTCACAGGAAGCAAGACTGCGGGAAACTTCATAAGAAAAATCGACGTGTCCTGGTGTATCGATCAGGTTAAAAATATATGTTTTATCATTGTATTTGTATTCCATCCTGATAGCATGAGATTTAATGGTTATGCCGCGTTCCCGTTCCAGCTCCATATCATCCAGGATCAGTTCATCATGAGCACCTTTATCTACTACATGTGTAACTTCCAACAGCCTGTCTGCCAAGGTAGATTTGCCATGATCTATATGAGCGATTATGCAGAAATTCCTGATCAAATCCCGGTTCTCATTTCCCATTAATTAAATCTCCAAAACACATTTAATCTGATTCTAAAACTGGAGCAAAAGGCTTAATGTCAATCTTTTCCTACAATTTGTTATCACACCAAAAATTTATGCTTGACGCAAACAGGAATATTTTTAAGTTCAATTTGAATTTATAGTATAAAAGGCTTGATTTATGATAGAAGTAATTCGTGAAAAATGCAATGGATGCGAGCTTTGTTTGAAAACCTGCGCTTACGATGCCATTGTGATAGTAGATAAGATAGCAGAGATAGATCTGGATAAATGCCCGCTTTGTGGAGCCTGCGTCAGTGCCTGTCCATTCGATGCGATCTTTATTCGAAAATACGGTCAGAAAACAATCTATAGGAAACTATTCAAAAACGTCTGGATTTTTGCTGAACAGAAAAGAGGTGAAATTGCGCCGGTGGTTTTTGAATTGCTGGGAAAAGGTAAAGAACTTGTGCAGCAAAGAGAAAGTGAACTGATCGCTGTTTTATTCGGACATGATATAAAAAATCTTTGTCAGGAATTAATAGCTTACGGCGCTGATAAAGTGATCTATGTGGACGACCCGAAGTTGAAAGATTTCTTAGACGTTCCATACACTAAAGCCATGACCGAACTTGCCAATAAATACAAACCCGAGATCATCCTCTCGGGAGCTTCAGTACTGGGAAGATCGTTCATTCCCCGCGTGGCGGTGGAGCTGCAAACCGGTCTTACTGCAGACTGTACAGGACTGGAGATCGATACCGATACGGGTGGACTGATGCAGACCCGTCCTGCTTTCGGCGGAAATATTCTGGCTACCATCGTGACCCCGAACCATCTTCCTCAAATGGCAACTGTACGTCATAAAGTAATGGACCCCCTGGAAAAAGATGACAGCCGAACTGGTGAGATCATCAAAGAAGAAATCGATTTCTCAAATTTGAACGATGATACAAAATATCTTGGCTTCACAAAAGATGAAACGCAGATGGTGAACCTTACCGAAGCAAATGTAGTTGTATCCGGTGGGAGAGGTTTGAAGAATCAAGAGAATTTTGCTCTTCTGAAAGAACTGGCAAAAGCCCTGGGCGGAGGAGTGGGAGCATCCCGGGCAGCCGTGGATGCCGAGTGGATAACATACCCGCACCAGGTAGGTCAAACAGGTAAGACCATTAAACCAACTATCTATATTGCTGTGGGAATCTCCGGTGCTATCCAGCACCTGGCTGGAATGCAATCAGCAGATTATATTATTGCGATAAATAAAGATCCCGACGCTCCCATTTTCAAGGTTGCAGATCTGGGTTTAGTAGGTGATCTTTTCGAGATTTTACCTTTATTGAATAAAAAATTAAGGCAATAGTACTTCTCTATGGAAATAAAAGTTAGAGTCTGTGTTCATAATGCTGATAATATCACCAGGAATACTACTTTAAAGCTGAACAGCTCCCTATTGAAAGATAAAAATAAAATTTGGGATTGTTCTGACACGATCGCCTATCCCCCGTTCATCAACAGTCACGATCACCTTATTAGCAACTGGTACCCAAAAGCAGCTTTAAACCACCCCTACCCGAATGTAAACGTGTGGGTAGAAGAGATGAAATCCTCAGATTCCTTCCTGGAAAGAAATAAGGTCTGGATAAATGATGGTAA
>CBFDCX010000256.1:0-2300 GCA_965603415.1 uncultured bacterium | reverse complement strand
ATCATAACCGATGCCCAGTTTTTCCATAGTTCCGGGACGAAAGTTTTCTATTAGAATATCAAATTTTTTCACCATTTCTTTTAGAATTTTTATCCCTTCGGTAGATTTCAGATTTAGAGTCATACTCTTTTTCCCTCTGTTTATGCTGATGAAATAAACACTTTGTCCGTTCTTGAAAGGACCATAATGACGGGAATCATCACCTTTCTCCGGTAATTCTACTTTGATGATCTCTGCTCCCAGCTCACTTAAGATCATAGTGCAATAAGGACCCGCAAGAATACGGGAAAGATCCAGAACTTTTATTCCTTCTAATGGTTTGGGCATTTATTTTTCCTCTTTCTTTAAGTTAGCAAGTGCCACTTTTTCTTTGGTGATCGGCATAGATTTTATCCTTATCCCAAGTGCATCATTTACAGCATTTGCGATCATTGGTGCTGCCGGGATCATTGTGTGTTCACCTACACCACGTGCTCCAAAAGGACCATCAGGTTGCGGAACTTCAACTATGATAGGTACGATTTCATCAGGAACATCTTTGGCTGTGGGTATCTTATAATCTGTAAAATTTGGATTAAGCATTTTCCCTTTATCGTCAAATCGCATATCTTCATAAAGAACTGTGGCGAGTCCCTGCAAGAGACCACCGGTGATCTGTCCTTTCACCAGTGATGGATTGATGGCTTTTCCCACATCGATAGCTTCCACAGCTTTTTTTACATGCATTTCGCCGGTATCTTTATCTACTTCCAATGTGATAGCTGCAGCGCCAACTGTGTAATGAACGTTGGGATGACCACCCTGACTTGTTTCAGGATCGCTATTAGCAGATGTGAATTCGGGCATGAATATGCCATGTCCCATGATGGGACCACCTTTGAATGTACTATCTTCTGCTTGAATTCCGTCGATCACAAAATCTTTTAACGGTAATTCAAAACTTGGTTTTGTTTTACATTTTACCTTCTCATCATCTAAATATAATGTGCCTTTAGAAAGTTTTTTTGTCCTTACAATCAAATCAAATATCTGGTTTCGAGCATCGATTGCAGCATTTCGAACTGCATTTCCACAAGACCAGGTTACATGAGAGGCAACTGTTTGCCATTCGTAAGGATTTCTATCTGTATCAGGATTCTCGGTACGGATCTTAGAGATCGGAACAGTAAGGATCTCGGCAGCAATTTGAGCCATAACCGTAAGATAGCCCTGACCCATATCCATCCCGGAAACCAGAATATTTATGCTGCCATCTTCACTGAATTTGAGGAATGCCGCTGATGAAGCATTAGGCGGCATGGCTGGAGCTTTCCAAATAAGAGAGAAACCTTTCCCGATCTTTTTATTCGGATCTTCAGATTTTTCTTCTTTTCCCCACTCGATCTCTTCTGCAACCTTATCAATACACTCCAAGAGTCCGTTTGGATTCATAGGAACTCCGTATGCCAAAGTATCGTTTTCCTTGATTGCATTGATCTTTCTTATCTCCACAGCATCAATTTTTAGATGATCTGCAATTCGATTTATATGTGACTCCAGACCGAACATAAATTCCGAATAACCAAATCCACGATAAGCTCCGCAAGGTGGGAGATTGGTATAAAGGCAAACAGAATCTATTGAAATATTTTGGAAACGGTAAGGACCGATAGCGGAAAGTCCAACTGCATTAACTACATTTGCTCCGTATTCTGCTGAAGCGCCTGTATCCCAGTAAAGACGGTGATCGATAGCGGTAAATGTCCCATCTTTTTTCACACCGATCTTAATTTTGGCAATAACACCGAGTCGTTGGGATGTATTATAGAATTCCTGCTCGCGTGACCAGATTATTTTCACAGGATTTCCTCTTACTTTTGTGGCAATTGCTGCTGCCATAATTTCCATGGAAACACCTGCTTTCCCACCAAATCCACCTCCAATTGGAGGTGCAATTACTCGAACATCCTTATGTGTAAAACCGAGTGGTGCAAGTGATTCAGCGAATAGGTTTCTTTGTGTATGCGGTGATTGTGATGAAGCCCAGATGGTTAGTCTTCCGGAGAGATCACATAACCCTACTGCTGCATGAGTTTCCAGAGCGCAGTGTGCATATCGAGGGACATTATAGGTGTCTTCCAGAATATAATCTGCATCTTCAAATCCCTTTTTCACATCACCACGTCTGGTTTTGCGCCAGTGAGCAATATTGGTTTTTGCTTGTGGGAAAAACCAGGGAACATGTGGATATTCACCTAAATCAGGGTGAATGAGCGGTGCATCATCTTTAAGAGCTTCCATTTGATCAAAGATGGCAGGTA
>CBFDCX010000255.1:0-2310 GCA_965603415.1 uncultured bacterium | reverse complement strand
ATGATATTACAATGAGCACACCTCACGAATATGATGAAGAAAAGGGTGGAAGGAATAATATTATGTCCAAAATAGATGACTTCCATTATCTCTGTCTTTATGCGGGCTATACCGGCAAAGCAGTGATACTAACCGTAGATCCTGATGATTGGTCAATTACCACTGAAACATCTTATCAATATGATGAGGATGGAGATTATATGGGATTATCCAGAATAGATACAACTCATTATCTCTGTACTTATTGTGGTGGTTATGAGGAAGCTTTTGCATCTATATTCAGCATAGATTTTGCAGATTGGTCTATCGCCACGGAAACCACTATTATGTATGATGATGAATTTGGATATTATAATGCTTTATCTCAAATAGATGATACTCACTATCTCGGTGTTCATAATATGTTAGATGTTACTGGAAAAGCTGGAATTTTTACTGTTATTCCTGATGCCTGGTCGATTACTTATGGAACGGAATTTAGTTTTGAGCCGGAAAGTGGATTTGATTTTATGTTATCCAGAATAGATAACACCCATCATCTATGTGTTTATCCTTCTCAATACCAGGGTTATATCGGTAGAGCAGTTGTATTGATTGTTGACTCAAACAATTGGACTGTAAGTATTGCTACAGCACCTTTAACATTTGCTACAAATTGTGATGCTTATTCTTACTTATCAAGGATAGATGATACCCACTTCCTTTGCGCTTATCAAGGCTCCGATTCCGATGGCTGGGCAGTGGTACTAACTGTAAATCCTATTGACTGGTCAATTAGCATAGAAACACCTTTTGAGTATGATGAACAACTTGGTGGTGAGCCTAACTTAGCCAGGATAGATAGCACTCATTTTCTCTGTGCTTATAAAGGTGTAGACGCTGATGGATATGCAGTTGTACTAACTGTAGATACTGTTGATTGGTTAATTAGTAAAGAAACACCTTTTGAGTTTGATGAAATGAGGGCAGACTATCCTTATTTATGCAAGATAGATGATGCTCATTATCTCTGTTCTTATGAGGGACCTGATCTTGATGGTTGGGTAGTTGTATTAAATGTAGAACTTCCTGGAGTGGGAGTAGCAGAGGATGAAATTATATCTAACATTTCCGAACTTTCTAACTTTCCCAATCCCTTCAACCCAACAACAACGATCTCATACTCGATACCCGAAGAAAGCAATATCGAATTATCAATCTACAACACCAAAGGGCAGAAAGTAAAAACGCTTATCAGCAACCAGCTTCCAGCAGGATCTCATTCTGCTATCTGGAATGGTAGGGATTCTAATTATAAGCGTGTCAGTTCAGGAATTTATTTCTATAAACTAAAAGCAGGCGATTACCAGAAAGTTGAGAAGATGATACTTCTTAAGTAATATACTTTAAAAAAAGGATGAATGATGATGAAAAGATTAACATGGATTTTTATTTTAATCGGAATTGTATGTATTGTACATGCTCAAAATTATCAAGGTTCAATAGCAACAACTGATTTTATTACTGGTTTAACAATTCTACAGGATGATAATACTACAGGAGTGCCCGATGGTTGGTTATGCCATATTGTGTTACCTGGAACAGACGGTTTGATCGATCCGCCGAATCCAGATGGTTCACCTGGAGGAGATGATTTCCTTGTTACAGGTGCTCCCGGGAATAATTTTTATGAATTTGGCTGGGATTCAAGCTGGACTGGTATCCAGGGTCAACATTATGGAACTGCAGTGTTTCTTTGGTTTGCTGCTGGTCAAGGAACTGAACCATGTGCAAATGCAGGTGAAAATTTTTATTTAAGGCTTTTTAATGACCCAATTGTAAGTGGTGCAACAAAATACCTTAATAGTGCATTATTTTCATTATCTGCAGCAATGAGTGACCTTTATTTCAATACTATTGCACACTGGGATTATGGAACACAATTTAACTGGCAGAATATAACTGATGGCACTCCTGGAACGGATTAAGGAATTTATTTCTACAAACTTAATGTAAATGGCAAAACCGAAACAGTTAAAAAATGTCTGCTGTTGAAATGAAGAAGCAGCACGGAATCCCTTGCTTTTCCCTTTTAGCAAAAGGGAACATAAGATGCCGTAGAAAGAATAAGAAATCTCCCTGCTTATCTACGTTTTCCCTTTATACAAAGGGAAATTGCAAAGGATTCAGATTTTGAAACCTTTTTTACCAACGGGAGTCCGTCCCATCCCACGAATTAATTCGTGGGTTTCCGGGTGTTGGTAAAAAATATTTCCTTTGACAAAAATATTTCAAAAAAGCAGTTTCGTTTACGTATTCAACATGGCAAAA
>CBFDCX010000254.1:0-2358 GCA_965603415.1 uncultured bacterium | reverse complement strand
TGTGTCGGTAATTAATCTCATGGAAGGTTTAGGTGGAAAAATGTATGTCCCACGAGCAATGTATTCCTTCAAAATATCATTCTGGATAGTTCCTCTCAACTGTTTGGCACTTACTCCCTGCTTTTCTGCCACAGCAATGTACATTGCCAGCAGCACAGCAGCGGGTGCATTTATGGTCATGGAAGTGGAAACTTTATCTAGGGGAATGCCATCAAAAAGAACTTCCATATCTGCCAGAGAATCTATGGCAACTCCCACTTTTCCCACTTCACCTTCGCTCATCGGGTGATCGCTATCGTAACCCATTTGCGTGGGAAGATCGAACGCGATGCTCAGTCCGGTTTGTCCTTTTTGCAGCAGGAATTTATATCTTTCATTGGATTCCTGTGCATCACCAAAGCCGGCATATTGACGCATCGTCCATAAACGCCCACGGTACATCGTGGGCTGAACTCCGCGGGTGTAGGGATAAACTCCGGGAAAGCCGAGTGATTCTTCATAACTTATATTTTCGGTATCTTCTTTTGTATAAAGTCGTTTAATTTCTTTATCTGAACCGGTAAGGAATTTTTCCTTCCTTTCCGGGGATCTACTAACAGTTTTTTCCACAGATTTTTCAAAAAGCTTTTTCTGCTCCTCGAATGACTTTGGCATAACATTCTCCTTATCAATGTTTTTTAGTTCAATTCCAATATTGCTTTATTTATGTCAAATATAAAAAAGCGGTATTTCTACCGCTTTCAATTCTATTTTTTAATATATATTAAATAACGCCAACTGCTTTACCGATCTTCTCAAATTTTTCCAGGGCTTCATCGAGTTGCTTCCTGGTATGTGTAGCCATAAAGCTGGTGCGAATAAGTGTATCATTTGGTGGAACAGCAGGCGGAACAACCGGATTAATGAAAACACCTTCATCATCGAGTTGTTTCCACATTTTAAAAGCGTTCATCATACCTCCCACATGAAGCGGTATAACTGGTGTATTGGAACTTCCTGTATTATAGCCCATTGATTTGAAATTTTCCATCATATAATGTGTATTTTCCCAGAGTTTATCAATGCGTTCCGGTTCTTCTTTCATGATCTTGAGAGCTTCCAGTACAGTGGCAGCAGAAGCTGGTGGCAGCGATGCACTGAATATCAGCGAACGTGCATGATGTTTGAGAAAGTGTATCACATCTTTACTACCGGCGATAAATCCACCCACAGAAGCAAGTGATTTGCTGAATGTTCCCATGATAAGTTCCACATCATCTGTGCAGCCAAAATGCATGGCAGCACCAGCACCTGTTTTGTGTAAAACACCAATTGAATGAGCTTCATCCACCATTACACTGGCACCATGTTTCTTAGCGATCTTGCAGATATTGGAAACATCTGCAATGTCACCTTCCATACTGAAAATCCCGTCAACCACTACTAGAGCACCTTTCCCGGCAACTTTATTCTTCAAAACCGTGTCCAGATGTTTCATATTATTATGATTAAACCGTACCATTTTTCCCATGGAAAGCTGACAACCATCAAGAATTGAAGCATGATCGAATTTATCAGTAACGATATATTCTCCCTTATCTACCATTGCAGAAATAGCACCAAGATTTGCCATGTACCCGGCAGCAAAAGCCAGCGAAGCTTCCTTGCCAACCAGTTTTGCCAGCTTGTCTTCAAGCTCGATATGAATATCGAGAGTTCCATTCAGGAAGCGGGAACCGGCACAACCAGTTCCATATTTGTCGGTTGCTTTTTTGGCAGCTTCTATTACACGCGGATGATTGGTGAGACCCAGATAGCTGTTCGAGCCCATCATCAACATACGTTTACCATTACAGGTTACTTCGGTATCCTGTTCAGAATCTATAATTCTGAAATACGGATAATGACCCAAAGCCATAATTTCTTTAGCGAGGGTAAATCCCTTTACTTTATCGAGTAAGCTCATTTAACCTTCTTTAACTATTTTTTTTTTACAATTCAAAAACAGATTTTCAATATACACTGTCAACTAAATAAAGTTTATCACTATTTTACTAACATTTTTTTTATCTCCTTCCGTAGCTTCTGCTGTGGAAGAAACTAATCATGGAAGCTTCCGCTTCCAATGTGCGAAGTAGAAACTTCGCAAGTTATTGCATTCCCAACTGGAAAGTTGGGAATGAGAGAAAGTTTATTTCATCAACAGCATTTTACGGGAAAAAGTCTTATCACCAGTGGTTAATTTATAGAAATAAATCCCGGTGGAAATTTCACCTTTTTCATTCTTACCGTTCCATTCAATTGTATAACTTCCTGCAGGAAGTTGCTCATTGATAAGGGTTCTCACTTTCTGTCCCTTCAAATTATAAATGACAAGCT
>CBFDCX010000253.1:0-2376 GCA_965603415.1 uncultured bacterium | reverse complement strand
ACCATATCCCGTGATGAGCTTGAAGATTATTATAAACAAAGATATGCACCCAATAATATGATATTCGTTGTTGTGGGAGATTTTGTGGCGGAAGAAATGCTTTCTCAGGTAGAAGAATCTTTTAAGGATTTTCCAAGAAAACAGCTCGATCCGGTTTATCTGCCTGTTCAAAATCCCAGGTCGGGCAGCCTGGAATACATAGAAGAATTCGATGTTGAACAACCTGTAGTTTTTTCTACCACAATTATTCCAACTGCAGATTTTGGAGATATAACTGCTTTGAATACAACCATGGACATCCTATTTGGAAAAAGAAAATCTCCTATCCGTTATAAACTGGTGGAAGAGCTCAAACTGGTTAACTATGTTTATGGTCATGCAAGTGGGAGTGGTACCGATACGGAAGGAACTATAGAAATTAGTTTTGAAGCAAAAGATCCTTCCAAAGTTAAAGAGATAATTTCTATCATAGACAGTGAAATTGAAAAATTCAGTGAAATCGGAATAGAGCAGGAACATATCCAGAACCTGATAAATCGAACTAAAGCACAAAAACTTCTGTCTACCCCCAGTGTGGGTAGAGATGCCAATCGGATCGGCTGGACCATGATGAGATATGGAGTTCCGGATTATTACCAGGCACATCTGGCTTTATTGGAAAAACTAACACCGAAAAAATTACAGAATGTCATCAAGAAGCATCTTCTTCCCAAAAACCGTATTGTGTTTTTTGCAATTCCACTGGGAACAAAATCCATCCTGGAAAAGAAAGACGAAATAGCATCGGAAAAATCTGAGATCGAGAAAATTAAACTGAAGAATAACCTTACCCTTTTATACAAGAAAAACACTGAAAAGCCTCTTTTGAAATGCGTTATCCAACTTCCGATATCAAGTGATTATGAAACAATGGAAAATGCCGGAACTATCTCTTTTATGCTTGAGCAGATGTTTCGCGGTTCAAAGAATTACAGTTCCCTCGATATTTCTGAATGGATGGAAGATCATGCAGTTTCTCTGGATGTAAACACTTCCACCAAAGGAACGTTCATCGAATTCAAGTGCCTGAAAGATGGTTTTTCTACATTTAAGAAAATGCTTTTTGATGCTTTTAAATATCCCTTATTTGAAACATCTGAACTGGAACTAGCCAAAGAAGAAGTGAAAGCTGATTATAACAGATCAAAGAGTCGAGCCACAACAGCACACAAAGATTTCATGAAATCGGTTCTTTACCAAGATTATCGTGCCGGACTTTCCAGAGAAGAATTGACAGATATTATAGTTAATTTAAAGGAAGAAGACCTTTTCGTTCTTCATAAGGATTTTTTCAAATCCAGGGAAGTGATCATAACTCTTTTTGGAGATATAATTCTCAAAGAAGCAAAAGACATTGCAATAGAGATCAAAGCTCACATTCCCAATAAGTCAATCAGTAGTGAAAAATTTTATATCGTAATACCCAGCATAAATGATATGTTTGTGAATAAATATAAATTTGAACAGGTAAATATCGACCTGAGCTGTAAAGCACCATCCATAAATGACGATGATTTTGAAGCAATGAATTTGATAAGAATGCTGCTTTCCGGTGCAAGAGGACGTTTGCATCAAACCGTACGCGGAGAAAATGATCTGGCTTATTATGCATATCCGGATTATAGTTATGGAGAAGTTGATGGTTCGTTTCGTTTGATCAGTCAAACATCGATAGATAAGAAAGATGACCTGGTTCGGGTTATGCAGAATGAACTGGAAAAACTTAAAATCGAGGAAGTGAGTATAGAAGAAATAACCAGCGCAATTGAAGAACAGGAAAAGATGATGCGAACAATTCTCAATGAAAACTCGATGCCGTATTACATCACATATTATGAAGCGATCGGGCTGGGATATGATTACATTGACAGGTTGAGCAATATTTATAAACAAGTATCAAAAGAAGACGTTCAGCGTGTTGCCAATAAATATTTTAAGAATGTAGCGATCATTATTTCTGAACCTTCGGAAGATGTTGAGTTGATGGTGGAATAGGATAAATGTCTAAATTACTAAATACCAAAATTCCTAAATTAAAAAATGGTGAAACAATAAATGTTAGCTGAATTTAATTTTAAATACGACTCTCCCATAGTTTGTACGGCTATTCATAATGGGCATGAACTTTCTGAAACAGTAAGAAAGAATCTGGCAATCTCCGAGCAAACCAAATTTTATGAAGAAGATCCTTTTACTGAGAAATTCACTGATATCTGTAATAACCGAATTATTGTTAATACCAGCAGGTTCGAAGTCGATCTGAATAGATCCCGGGAAAAAAGCGTTTACCTGAAACCGAAAGATTCCTGGGGTTTAAGCGTGTGGAAAAGCAATCCA
>CBFDCX010000252.1:0-2385 GCA_965603415.1 uncultured bacterium | reverse complement strand
CAGTTAAAAAAGCACATAGAAAAACAGGGTTAAATAAGGTAGTTCTTTCAGGTGGGGTGATGCAGAACAAAGTCCTTCTGGAAGGGATCAGCAAGGTTTTAACGAAAAATAACTTTACAGTTTTTATGCCCTCGATTTTACCCCCTAACGATGGTTCGATATCTGTTGGTCAGGTGGTAGTGGGAAATGGAAAATTAGAAATTAGAAATTAGAAATTGATAATTGAAAAATGGGAAATTTGAACCCTTTGCAATTTCCCTTTACCAAAGGGAAAACTTAGAAATGCAAGAAGAAGAAAAAAAGTTAATAAACCAAAATGAATGAAGTTAGTTTATTATTTGTTCGTTTTGTTCGTTATTAAAAAGGAAAAAAATGTGTCTGGCAATACCGGGAAAACTCATAAAAAAAGAAAATGAAAAAGGCATCGTAGATCTGGGTGGAGTGAACAAAGAGATATCCCTCACATTCATTCCGGAAGTTAAAGAAGGTGATTGGGTTATCATTCACACCGGATTTGGATTGAATATTATTTCAGAAAAAGATGCACTTGAAACTCTTGAAATTCTGCGAGAAGTATATGACCCTGAATAATTTTCGAAATCCCGAACTTATCAGAAAGATCGTCACCGAACTGCAAGATTGGAAGAAACCGGTCAAATTTATGGAAGTATGTGGTTCTCACACGATGGCTATCGGTCACTGGGGAATCCGAAAACTTTTGCCAGAAACCATTTCCTTGATCTCCGGTCCCGGTTGTCCGGTTTGCGTAACTCCCTCTTCCGTGATCGATTCATTGATAGACTTGAAAGATGTGACTATCGCAACTTTTGGTGACTTGGTCCGCGTTCCCGGAAATAAAGGAACGCTGGAACAGGCACGGGCAAAAGGTTTGGATGTTCGCATGGTTTATTCACCGATGGAAGCGCTGGAGATAGCAAGAGAAAAAGAAACCGTGTTTGCGGGAATAGGTTTTGAAACAACTATTCCCGGAATAGCATATACCATTATGGAAGCTTCAAAAAAAAACCTGAAAAACTTTTCTGTTCTTCCTGCTTTTAAATTGGTTCCTCCCGCTCTGGATGCGCTTCTTTCTGCTAAAGATACAAATGTTGATGGATTCATCCTACCCGGTCATGTAAGTGTAATTATCGGTTCAGATGCCTACAGTTTGCTTCCCGAAAAATTCGGGATCGGGGGAGTAGTTACCGGATTTGAACCTTTAGATATATTGGTTGGAATAAAAAAACTTATCGAACAAATCAGGTTACAAAAACCAAAGATAGAAAATGAATACAGCCGTGTGGTTTCTTCATCCGGAAATCTACAGGCTCAGGAAATGATTTACAAAATTCTAGAAGTGGAAGATGCTCTCTGGCGAGGATTAGGCTGGATACCAAAATCCGGTCTGGGAATAAGAAAAAAATTTGAAAAATTCGATGCCATCAAGAAATATGGAATTGAAATTACAGACACTGAACAGCAAACAGGCTGTAGATGCGGTGATGTTCTGAAAGGAAAGATCATCCCGCCGGAATGCTCGATGTTTGGGAAAGCCTGTCTGCCAAATAACCCGATAGGTCCCTGCATGGTTTCTTCGGAAGGAAGCTGTGCAGCTTATTATAAATATGAAAGATAAAATAATAACTCTTGGTCACGGTAGCGGTGCCGGATTGACCCATAAACTTATTAAAGAAGTTTTCGACAAGAATTTCAAACTTCCTACACTGGATGATGCAGTCGAGATCGAAAACCGTATGGTTGTTACAACTGATGCTCATGTAGTCAAACCAATATTCTTTCCCGGTGGTGATATTGGCAAACTTTCTGTTACAGGAACTGTGAACGATGTGAGCATGAGCGGAGCTATTCCCAAATACCTGCTTTCTGCTTTTATTATTGAAGAAGGATTCAAAATATCCGACCTGAAAACGATAGTTGAATCCATGAAAGATGCTGCCGAAGAAGCCGGAGTACACATCATAGCTGGGGATACAAAAGTGGTGGAAAAAGGCAAAGCGGATGGAATGTATATTACTACCACAGGAATCGGTTTCCTGTCGACTAGTGTTCATTTGAGTTCCAAAAACATCCAACCTGGAGATAAGATAATAGTAAATGGAACCCTGGGAGACCATACCGTTGCTATTATCAATGCGCGTGAAAACCTGGAATTGGACCCAACTCCTCAAAGTGATTGTGCGTCACTCAATGGACTGGTGCAATTGATGCTGAAAAATGGGAAAATTAAATTTATGCGAGATGCTACCCGTGGTGGAGTTGCTACTATATTAAATGAAGTTATCGAAGAAACAAACCTGGGTATAATCATTGAAGAAGATGCCGTTCCCATTAAAGATGCAACCGAGGCTGTATGTGGACTTCTGG
>CBFDCX010000251.1:0-2424 GCA_965603415.1 uncultured bacterium | reverse complement strand
GAAGATGGTGTTGGTGAAATGAGAAAATTTTGGTAAAAAATGAGAAATGATGGTCTTGGTTTTTGATAATAAGGAATATCGGCACTCATGGAGCTCGCTCAAATTCTACTAGTAAATAGAATTATCTATGGGTGCTGGTTTTATAGAATAAAAAAAAGCTCGATCAAAAAATCGAGCTTCTTTTTTTAAGATGAACAAATAAGTCTATACTACTGAAACTTGAACGGCTCTCATGCCTTTCTCAGTTTTTTCAGTTTCAAACTGTACTTCTGCACCTTCGGGAAGTGATTTAAAACCATCACCTATAATACTTGTGTGATGAACGAAATAATCCTTTCCATCTTCAGATGAAATGAAGCCAAATCCTTTTTGTTCATTAAACCACTTTACTGTGCCTTGAGACATACTATACTCCTTGATTTTTTTATGGGATAAATCCCATGCGAAAAAGTCTAAATACTGCTATGTACATTCCCTATAATTAAATTGGGTAAAATAATAGAAGAATTAAATTACACTTAATCATTGTGTGCCAGTTGGTTTTCCGCTGATTTATTGTCAACCAGTTAATTTTTTATATAATAATTAGTTAAGCATAAATGCTTAACTCGTGCCACCCCATAAGAGTTCAAGACTTGTTGGTTCAATCGTCTCGATTGAACCAACAAGTTTTTCTTCAATATCGTTTACATACTGGTTACAAAGCCCCAGCTTGGTAACCAGATTTGCATTCCCAAGCAGGGGCTTGGGAACGAGTATCCACCAACCGGGACGGTCATTATCAAACATTTCATTCAATCGGGACCCCAATTATTCAATAGGGCAGGCGATTGAACGAACTTATCGGACATCTTGGGGAACATCATTGGAAACTCAGTATTCATGGATTCCCGATTCCGATTTATATAAATTTAATCTGCTGTTATTAAAAAATATTTCTTTATATCAGAATCTTCTATTGGTAAAGTAATTACTCCACTGTCCGTTATTGAAGTTTCCAACACCCAACTTGATCCCGGAAAATTTGCATAAGGATCATTACTCGAATAAATATAATAGATATATCCTTTGTTCAGCCATGTAATTTGAAGACTATCTCCATTGCAGATGACCATAATATTAACACTATCAGGAGGATCTAATGTTGGAAATACAGACCTAAAAGTATTCAGCTTTCCATAGCCAACTTGATAATTAGGTTCAGTTCCGGCATTATCAGTATATTCATCTGTGAAGGCAGAATCGTGCAAACTGGTTTTTATATCGGAAGGTGTAGCCGAAGGTTGTTTCTGCAGCATTAAGGCAATTGCACCTGCTACATGGGGAGCGGCATAGCTTGTTCCGCTTCCTGATGCATAATATGTTGAATCATCATTATAATGAGGAACATAAACCATCATGTTTCCGGCAATATCCGGTTTTTGTCTTCCATCTCGTGTGGGACCTCTACTACTGCTGGAATATATCGTTCCGCTGTCATTTAGTTCGCCACCATAAAATCCAGCTGCGGCAATTGTCTGGTTTCCGCTTGCCAGGTCATTTAATGTTTTGCTGGTATTTCCCCCGGAAGCAGAAGTGAAATAATTTCCATCATAAGCAAAACTCCAACCATCGATCTGTCCACTTTGAATAGAATCTCCTCTTAGTTTAACTTTCCAGGTACCTGTAGCAAAAGAATCTGCTGCGGTAGGAGAGACATAAACCACGATATGATGATCACCGTTGGAAGGATCATCCGTACAGTTGTAGATTTCTCTTATACCGTCATTTGTTGTATCCACATAAGTACTATCATAAGAGATCGGACCTATTTCAGCAAGGTTGGGAGAATCGAGATATACGGAAAGGGTATCATTACCAGAAAACCAGAGGTCTATCCCAAGATCGTCAATTGCTACATCGATATCAAAAGTATGAAAACCATCCTGCGAGATCGTAGTCTCGGCATGTATTCTCTGAGAGCCGGAGTTGCCGCAGGCAAACACAACTATTTTTCCTGCTCCGCACAGGTTATCTATTGCTTCCACCCGTAGAGTTGTTCCGTCATGAGCACCATATTGATTTCCCAAACTGATATTTATAACAGCAGGCTTTCCCAGAGAAGAAGCTTTATTCATGATGTATTCCACGCCATCCTGCAAATATGTGCTACTTGCGGTTGAACTTCCTTTGATGTAGATTATATCTGCATTAGGAGCCATTGCAGAATAATCCTTTCCGTTGGGAGAAGCAGAGCCGTCTCCTGCCATTATTCCGATGCATGTATTTCCATGATAACCTGGAGTTTGATTACACGAGCCATTATTAATGGCAATACTGTCATATTCGGTTCCATAAGTATAGCCTGTGGGGTGATTGCTTCCAGCGGAACCAGTAGTTTGATCCCAGATGTAATAAATGCGTGTATCGCCATTATCCTTTTGA
>CBFDCX010000250.1:0-2440 GCA_965603415.1 uncultured bacterium | reverse complement strand
AATTATTATGATCTTTGTTGAGCGTACTATATAGTTATCATCTTCATATTGAAGTAATGACCATAAATTACTTGTTTCATTATTTGTATCGAATCTTCTTGTCCAAATCGTGTCACCTATAGTATTCATTTTTATTAAAAAACCAAAATAATCACGATTATTAATTTCGCTAATATAACCACCTACTAAAAGTTCATTAAACGAATTTTCAATTATACAATTACCAACATCTCGATAGTTTTCAGTTCCATTATAAGTCCAAGTCCACAAAGAATCACCGATTCCATTTGTTTTAATTACAATAATATCATTATTATTTGTATCGTGAACAGAACCTGTTAATGCATACCCTCCATCTGAAGTTTGGATAACAGAGTTGCCGCCACCATAATCAAAACCTGTAGGTAGATATGTCTGTCTCCAAATAAGAGAACCATTTAAATCAAATTTCTGTAAGTTAATTGTATCATCCATTGAAGAGCCTGTAGTTATTAAATTCCCATTATCTGTAAGCTCCATTGCTTCAATAGAATAATCAGGGTTAGATTGCAATACCCATTGTCTATCACCATTGGAATCTCTTTTGACAAAATAATGTCCTCCTCCAATCCAGGCATTTTTCCCAACACAGATAAAACTACCGTCATCCAATACAACAAATGCTGTTGATTCCGTTTCACTATAAAATGATACAGTATCTTTTTTTGCCCAAAGGAAATTTCCATCACTATCAGTTTTCATCAAATATGCCCATTTGTACTCTTCCCAGTCATCAAAATAAGAATAATAGCCTGTAACCGCAAATCCTCCATCAGGACAAACACGGATATCTTCTACATAATAATCATTATCGCCGGCTGGATTGTAAAATGGTTGGTAGGTTTGAACCCAGGTGTCTTCGGCTAAAAGCCGAATGTGAAATGTAAAATGTAAAATAAAAAATGTAAGAATGATAAAAAATGTTTTTTGTTTCATTGCAGCCTCCATTTATTTCAAGTTTTACTTTTTAAAAAATCATTATTCTGCAATACTTTTTTTGTGAAAGATTACTATTACCGAAAATTGTTATTTTTATAAAAAAAGTCAATTTTTATTATTTTTCAGATGTTATTTAATCAGAATTTATTTTACTTACTCTGTTATAAAATTCTCTTTCAACCAGTTTAATGTATACTCCATATCTACAGGCAGTGGTGCTTCTACTTGTATTTCTTTTCCTGTGATGGGATGCGTAAATTCCAGCCTACGGGCATGTAACGCTTGTCTCTTAAGATGGTTCGCCAATAAGTATTTCACTTTTTTCTGATAATGAAAAGGCACAATACTCAGGGTTCGTTTTAGTGTAGAATATGTATTATCTCCCAGGATAGGGCAATTTATATGAGAGAAATGAACACGAATCTGATGGGTTCTGCCGGTTTCCAATTGAATATCTACTAGCGAAAAAAAATCGAAATACTCAATTATCTTATAATGAGTTATGGCGATCCTACCGGAATCTGCAACAGTCATTTTCGTGCGGTCTTTCAAACTGCGCTCGATATGGGTTTCTATGGTTCCTTCCGCAGTTTTGGGAATGCCCACCGTAATAGCTTTGTAATATTTTTGGATCTGGCGGTTTTGGAATTGCTGTGAAAGCAGGGAGTGTGTTTTATCGTCTTTTGCCACTAAAAGAAGTCCGGTTGTATCTTTATCCAGCCGATGCACAATACCCGGTCGCAGTGGATCGTGAGCAGAAGATAATTGACCTTTTAGATGGTACATTAGAGCATTTACAATAGTTCCATCGTGATTTCCCGCTCCCGGATGTACAGCAATTCCCGCCTGTTTATTTACAACTGCCAGGTATTCATCCTGCCACACGATATCGAGAGGAATATCCTGAGGATTAATTTCCAAAGCAGGTTTTTGTGGAATGGTGATATTTATTTCATCGCAGGAATGAAGTAGATAACTTTTTTTAACTTTTTCCTGATTTACAGTGATATTTCCGTCTTTTATAAGATGTTCAATAAACGAGCGGGAATAAAGCTTATCCTTTTTAAGACCGATCAGATATTTATCTATTCTACCGGATTTTTCTTCCTGGTAAATAATTCTCATGAAATCAGGATTCAGTTTCCTTCTGCTTTTTCTTATCCAGGTTTGTGAAGGAAACGATCACGCCAGTGGGCTGTCCATTGGAATCGCGAACAATTGCGCTGTTCATCTGTATATGACGCTTCATTGCCGGGACAAAGAACTGTTGGGGTTCCTGCTTGGTTTGAGATTTCAACACATTCAGAACGTATTTCTTCACATTATTTTCTATCTCAGGCGGGAAGTTCGTATCGATCATATTTGTTTTTTCATTGATAGCAGGAAAAGTTTCGATAACTTTGTCGTTGATATAGGCAATATTGCCTTTCATATCCATGGCAATAAAACCGTCATCCGTCAG
>CBFDCX010000249.1:0-2445 GCA_965603415.1 uncultured bacterium | reverse complement strand
TCTTTTTCTTTTTTTACGATCCAGTAACTCTGTACGAAACCTATATTCTTTTTCAGTTCTTCACCCACATTGCCGGCTTGTGCTTGTGAATATTGATCTGCCAGACGAAGACGATAAAAAGTGGTGCCGTTCTTAACAGTATAGGTTATCTTAGCTTTGTAACCTCTATGTTCCAAATCTCTTTTTCTTTTTTCTACAGTTGAACGATCGCGATTTGCCAAAATCTGGATCTCGTATTCTTTTTTGCCTGTATCTATTTTTGTTTTAGTTTCCTTCTCTTTTCTTACGATGGGAGCAGTAGTTGTAACGCTTTTACCTTCTTTGATCTCATCCAGCCAGAATTCTTTAATATCCCGGGAATCTTTTATAAGTTTATCTCCCAGGGTCAATGCTTTCGATTCGGAATATAAGCCGCGCATACGCAATCGGTATATTATTTTTGTACCTCTTGTTATGGTTAGTATTTTAGTATTATAACCCAGTTTCTCCAGATTTATTTTTATTTGCTCGACCCTGGAATAATCTGCACTGGCTAGAAGTTGTATTTCAAACTGTTTGCCCTCTTCTAATTTTATAGCTGTAACCACCTCTTCCTTGCGAGTCGAAGTGGGTTCTTCTTGTGTTACAACAGGTTCTTCCTTTCGAGCAAAGTCTGTTTTAGTTTCTATCTCATCCAGCCAGAAACTTTCGATGGTAGGATATTTCTTTTTTAATTCCTCGCCTAATGCTATAGCTTCTTCCTCTTGGTAAAGCCCTTCCATACGCAAGCGGTAGAGGATCTCACCTTCTCTTTTCAGCTTAGTTATCTTAGTTTGATATCCGGCTTTAGCCAGCTTGTTTTGCAAGTGCTCCACTTTTGCATACTTATTACTGGCCAGAATTTGCAGGGCAAATATTTCCTCATACTCAGGAAGGTATTCTTGTTCTGTTTTGGCTGTATCCAGTGTGGTCTGAGACATTTCGGTCTTTTCTTTTTCTGCAGTAACTTTGACTTTATGCGTAACAGTACCAATGATAAAAGCAATTATGCTAATAAGTGCAGCGATGGCAATAATTATTACGATCAAGGCTATAACTTTTCTCATAATCTATCCTTACATAACACGGGAAATATTAACTATTTAATAAACCAGATCATTACACAGTTCTCAACTATATCTTCCCTTCTCAACAGAGCAATACAACTTCTTATTTCTTATAATCTTTCAAATGGAAAAAAACTACAATGATGTTTTTTGGCAACAAAAAACTTATCCCAGTTCATTTTCCGGTAAATCTATGTTTACAATATTTTAATTTTATTACTAATTATCTGGTTTGCTAAATGATATATTTTTACCTTTCCAGATACTGTGTTCTGTAATTGAGTCTGCCATTCTTATATTCAAATATTCTAAAAGAAGGCTGTCTGCCCCAATGATCTGACACAGGTGTAGAAATATAAAGTGGCACATCGCCCAGCCAGTAATGTTCATCCCTGTGAAAATGCCCGGCGAGCACAGCTATAACGTTGTAAGCATTCAGTACTTCTTCCCAGCTTGAGCGGGTATCTTTTTTCCAGCCATCGTGCATCTTATTTACATAAAAATCTTCTACCGAAGGAATATGATGGAAAACTACAGTCGGTTTGTCATCAGCACGTTTGAGTGCTTCTTCCAGTTCCGATAGCGGATCAAAATCTTCTACCGAAAATGATCTTGCCAGCGGATTGGAATAAAGTCCGATAAAAACAATTTCTCCGAATTCGTCCTCGGTGATCAGTGGTCCGAAACGTTCTATGTAAGCATCTTTTGTACCATCAAGATTATTGCGATAAATATCGTGATTACCCGGGATCAATAGAAGTGGAGCTTCTAATTTTTCAAGTGCAAAAATAGCATTTGAAACAGCAATTGTATCTTCCATTCCATCATTTACAATATCACCGGTGTGAACAATGCATTGAATGTGCATGGGAAGATTATTGATCTGCTCTACGATTTTTTGAGTAAGTTCCAGGTTATTCTCTACTCCTACATGTGTATCGGTCATATGCACAAAATAGAAATGGTTATTCAGGCTGTCCGATACTTCTTCCTGACCATACAATGAAACACAGAAAATATATGCTACAACGAAAAGTAACCACAGAGATCTTCTATTTATTTTTTTGTATCTCAGCATTATTTTTCCTCCTTATAGTTTTTTATAGATATTTTGACGGCGTTCCAAATACAATAACCTGGTTATAAAAATTGCCAGCAATAAGGCAAAATGACACATAATAGAAGGCAATGCTCCTCTTGTATAAGGAATGGCAATTACCGTTATCAAAGAGGGTAAAATAAAAGCCAGTGAACCAATAAGCATCTGACCCAAAAGAAGACGCTGTTCATGATCTTTGCAGACCATCACACCATGTGCCGATAGGAACAACATTCCCAGCATTCCCAGATGATAAAATCC
>CBFDCX010000248.1:0-2453 GCA_965603415.1 uncultured bacterium | reverse complement strand
CTTTCCACCATGACCACTACCGGGCAGGAAATCGCAAAGAAATTAAGTCCGAAATTATCTTCTTTCTTCTTTCCAATCGATTTACACATTGCAATGAAACGTGTCTTCAAGCGCCTTAATCCCGAATTGATCATCCTGGTGGAAACTGAATTATGGCCTAACATGTTAGCTTTAGCCAGGAAAAAGAAAATCCCGGTAATTCTGATAAATGGAAGAATGTCTGACAAATCCTTTCTCGGATACAGAAGATTTAAGTTTTTCTGGAAACCGCTTTGGAAAGCTGTGGTTGCCGTTAATGCTCAGTCCGAAAAAGATACAAAGAGATTTTATGGTTTTTCTTTTAAAAATGTAGTGAACACTCACAACTTGAAATTCTGTATCGACCTGCCGGCATTCGACAAGAAAAAACTGCGCAGCGAATTAGGCTATTCTGAGGACGATTTCATCCTGGTTTGGGGCAGTAGTCGTCCCGGAGAAGAAAAGCTGCTGAGAGAGTGTTTTTCACATCTTGAAAGAGAGATCCCTAACTTCAAGATCATCATCGTTCCACGTCATCTGCAAAGGATAAACGAATTAAGACAGCTTTTTAAGAATTTTGATTACAGGTTATATTCAAATCTTAAAGAAACCAGTAATTTGTTAATTGTAGATGAAATGGGAATTCTTAACACATTCTACGCTCTAGCAGATGTGGCAATTGTGGGTGGAAGCTTTTTTAAATTCGGTGGACACAATCCGCTGGAACCTGCATTTTACAGCACTCCTATAATTATTGGAAAACATCATGCTTCCTGTCGGGATTCCGTAGATAGACTAAAAGAACACGATGGAATCATCGTATCCGACCGAAAAAAAATAATTGAAGACATCATTAAGATCGCACAAGATAAGAGTTTTGCCACACAACTCGGAGAGAATGCCAGAAAGACTTTACAACTTAATTCCGATAGTTTGAAAATGAACCTGGAGATATTGGAGAAGTATATAAAGTAAAACAAACACTCATGTTTGTTTAAAAGTAATTGCATGACTTTAGAAAAAAAATGAAAAAAGTTCTTATAATTTTATTTTTTTTTGCAACATCAAGCTCTCTTTTAAGCGATGTTTCATCTAATTTCTGGTTTCCAAAAATAGGAAAATTCTCAGGTCAGACCGAAACCTCGATAGGTTTCCATTTCTGGAGCGATCATCTTTATATTCGTAATTTCCAAATTCGCACACATTCCTATATTTACCCGGGAATTCGCATTAACAGCGTGATACGCTCAAATAAAGAAGTAAATCTCATCGAAATGTATCGGGATTCCGAAACGATCTATGAAAAGATCGAACCCAACTTTGATGAGCTTTATCTTGAACTTTTTGGCTTTCATTACAGCAGGTATGGTAAAATAAGCGGAAGTTTAAGGATCGGCAAGATCAGATATTTACGTTTCCCTTATTATGATAATATTGCAAAGCTTGATCAGGTTCCGGGATTGACCGATATACGAAGTGGCGATATGAGTGGATATTACGGAGAGCTATTATGCCTGGAATATCTTTCCGAATTTGGATTCGGCTGTCATTCTTCCCTGATTCACTGGGATTTATATGAACGTATAGGATTTGACTTTATTGAAAGCTATTTATTCTTTAAAAAAGAATTTGGAATAATAGAATTTGAAACAAGAACAGGTTATCTTCAAACCAGAGAAGAACCCGTAGGAATATCTGATTTTGGCTATAGCATTTATCTTGGAGCTTTATGGAAAGGATACAGAACAGGCATTTATTTTGAAAACATCGGTGATGAAATATTTACAGGTTTCAGTATTTCATTTGCACCTTCCAAAGTTACGGAACTTTTGGGAAAAGTAAGGTTAGATTATACACGTGCTGATGAAGGATTTTCGATGCAGATACCTTGTTTCAAAAAGGAATTCGGAGGCTTAGAAAAGGATATTCCGGAAAATGCCGAACTTGTTGGAACGATCACAACAGAGAGGGTTATCACATTCTGGAGAGCTGGAATGATGCGGAATTTCTATGAACATATTATTTCCAAAAGCGGTGATACGGATTCAAATGACCTGATAGTGAGGATAAACGAAAAACCTGTAAGATTGGATATCGAATCGATCGTAAGTCCCTATCATGAATTTAAGAGCTTTCAGGATTTTATTAATTGGAATGCAAAAGGTTATCGCCTGGGACAGTACAGTCAGAATGTTATTTATGAATTTTATAAAGCAGCTAATTCAAAAAAATAAACATAACTTTTACATAACAGCTTGAAGAAAATCCAAAAAAAAACTTTACAGTTCAATTCCGATAGTTTGAAAATGAACCTGGAAATATTGGAAAAATATAGAAAGTAGTGCTTTAGTCATGATCATAAGTGAATATCTGATTTAGTGATGGTAACCACGATTGAAATCGTGGCATGATCAGAAAAAACCCATAAATTCATT
>CBFDCX010000247.1:0-2457 GCA_965603415.1 uncultured bacterium | reverse complement strand
CGTAATAGCGTATTAATAAAGGGATATTTCGAGCTGAACGATGTAAGATAACCCGGCATACCACTGAACACATTGGGATTCCACAACGCCTGGTCTTTGTGGGTTTTATTATATTCTATCAAAACCTGAGCGGAAGTTCGCCACTGCATTGTATCACTGGCAGGAGGTGCATAATTCTGGAAGGCGACCTTGAAAAAAGCAATTGAGAGAATGAAAAACAGAAGTCCAATAAATATTACATGACGGAATCTTCCCTCGAATATGTTTTCAAATAATCTTTTGCTAATGTTAATTTTAGATTTTTTCGATTTTACTTTAACAGCCATTTTTATATCCTTATCTAATTTTTTTCTGAAAATTATTCAAAGTGTATTGAAGTCAAATAAAAAATTTGAGATTATCTTTACAAGATGAAATTTACAATTAAAAATATTTACCTGATTCTCTATAAATTTCTTGCCACAAAAAAATATACAGATAGAAAGGAAACCGAAAATTATGAATAAGTTTAAGATAGTATCAAGTTATAAACCGAAAGGTGACCAGCCGCAGGCAATAACCGAGCTTATTGATGGCTTACAAAAAGGTGATAAATATCAAACTTTACTGGGAGTAACCGGGTCAGGAAAAACTTTTACTATTGCTAATGTGATTGCAAAACTAAATAAACCCACTCTCGTGCTTTCGCACAATAAAACTCTTGCTGCCCAACTTTATGGCGAGTTCAAACAGCTTTTTCCGGGAAATGCAGTCGAGTTTTTTATAAGCTACTACGATTATTATCAACCTGAAGCCTACATTCCCGGGCGGGATATTTACATAGAAAAAGATGCGGATATCAACAGCCAGATAGAGAAACTGAGACTACATGCCACAATGAGCCTGAGTGAACGCAAGGATGTGATCATCGTAGCCAGCGTTTCCTGCATCTACGGTCTTGGTATTCCGCAGGATTACCGCGATGCTCTCATTCGCATTAAAACAGGTGAGATTATCGAGCGGGATGAATTGCTGAAAAAACTTGTGAATATTCATTACGGCAGGAATGATATTGCCTTTGAACGCGGAACATTCCGGGTGAATGGAGACATCGTAGACATTTATCCTGCTTATCTGGAGAATTCCATAAGGGTGGAATTTCTTGGTGATGAGATCGAACGTATCTCAAGAATTAATCCACTTGATAACCATGTCCTGGAAGTTGTAGATGAATATCCTGTATATCCTGCCAATCATTTCATTACAACCAAAGCTTCTTTGGAAAGAGCGATAAAAGCTATTCAGCAAGAATTAAAAGAACGGATTGCATATTATGAAAAGGAAGGGATGTTACTGGAAGCTCAACGCATCGAGCAAAGAACGAATTTTGATCTGGAAATGTTGCGTGAACTGGGATTCTGTTCCGGTATCGAGAACTATTCCCGCCATCTTACCGGCGCTAAAAAAGGTGATCCGCCTTTCTGTCTATTAGATTATTTCCCGGAAGATTACCTGATGGTGATAGATGAATCTCATACTTCAATTCCACAGGTACATGCTATGTACGGTGGGGATTATACTCGAAAAAAGAATCTGGTGGATTATGGTTTTCGCCTTCCCTCCGCTTTTGATAATAGACCGTTAAAATTCCATGAATTTGAAAATAAGATCAACCAGGTTATTTACATTTCCGCCACTCCCGGAGATTATGAACTTTCCAAAACTGATGGAGTTTTCATCGAGCAGGTGATCCGCCCTACCGGTCTTATCGATCCCGAAATAGAAATTAAACCTGTTTCTTCACAGGTGGATAACTTGCTGGAGCAGATAAGAGTTCGGGTGATAAAAGGGGATAAAATTCTGGTTACAACATTGACCAAGCGAATGGCGGAAGATCTGAGCGAATATTTGAAAAAAGCAGGTGTGAAATCTAAATATATGCACAGCGAGATTAATACGATTGAACGATCGAAAATAATCCGTGAATTAAGGCTGGGAGAATTTGATGTGCTGGTGGGAATTAACCTTTTACGGGAAGGACTCGACCTGCCGGAAGTTTCACTGGTTGCCATATTGGATGCAGATAAAGCAGGGTTCCTTCGTTCTACACGCTCTCTTATTCAAACTGCCGGAAGAGCTGCCCGTCATATTGATGGGAAAGTCATTTTTTATGCAGATAACATTACTTCTGCCATGCAGGAAACTATAAGCGAAACCAACCGGAGAAGAACAAAGCAACTCCTTTATAATAAAGAAAATAAAATAACTCCCGAAAGCATCAAAAAAAATATTGACGACATAATGACCTCAACAAGTGTTGCCGACGGTTACGATAAAACCGGCAGGAAAGAAGGCTTGCCGGATAAAGCTAAGTTTATGGAATATTTGGAATTAGATTCCAAAGAAAAGGTGATAGAATTGCTGGAAAAAGAAATGATGGAAGCAGCGGGATCACTGAATTTTGAAAGAGCGGCAGAA
>CBFDCX010000246.1:0-2464 GCA_965603415.1 uncultured bacterium | reverse complement strand
CGAAAATTACAAGAGCAGAAGGAGAAGCTCAAGCAAAAGTAGTAGTTGCCGAAGCAGAAGCAAAAGCAATCACTCAGGTAGCGACTGCGGTGGAAAAAACAGGCACCGATCCTGCTCAATACCTGCTGGCTGTAAAATATATCAAAGCTTTTAATGATGTGGTTCAAAATAATGAAAAAACAATTGTAGTGCCCTACGAATCCTCAGCAATGTTAGGCTCGATCAAAGCCCTGGAAAAGGTTTTTAAAAGCTAAATTTGATTCATCTTAATTGACAAAAATGTAGGGAACAAGCGGATTTGGCCACTACATATATATTGAAGGGAGTTAATTATGTCAGAAATATTTGCGATATATGGAAGAGAAATTCTTGATTCAAGAGGAAATCCCACCGTAGAAGTTGATGTTCAATTAGAAACAGGAATAATTGGACGGGCAGCTATTCCCAGCGGTGCTTCCACCGGCGAACATGAAGCTGTGGAATTGCGGGACGGCGATGACAGACGCTACCTGGGAAAAGGTGTTCTGAATGCTGTGAAGAATGTGAATGAAATAATAGCACCCGAACTTATAGGATGGGAAGCGGTTGAACAGGCAGAGATAGATCATGTAATGCTAGACTTAGACGGCACACCCAACAAATCTAAACTAGGTACCAATGCTATTTTAGGCGTATCGCTGGCTGTAGCCAGGGCTGCTGCAGAAGAACAGGAACTTCCGCTTTACCGTTATATTGGCGGAACAAATGCAAAGTTACTTCCCGTTCCTATGGCAAATATCTTAAATGGTGGAAAACACGCCGATAATAATGTTGACCTGCAGGAATTCATGATCATGCCGCTTGGTGCAAAAAGCTTTAAGCAAGCTCTGCAAATGAATGCCGAAGTCTTTCATACACTTAAAACCCTTCTCAAAAAAGAAGGGCATTCCACAAGCGTGGGAGATGAAGGCGGATTTGCACCCAATCTGAAATCGAATGAAGAAGCTCTGCAAATTATAATGAAAGCCATTAAACTGGCAGATTACCGTCTCGGAAAAGATATCTACATTGCTCTCGATCCAGCCTCAAGTGAGTTCTTCGAAAATGGAAAATATCAATTGAAAGCAGAAAACGCTTCCCTTACTTCTGCAGAAATGGTGGGCTACTATGCAAAACTGGTAGATAAATATCCTATTATTTCCATTGAAGACGGACTGGCAGAAGATGATTGGGCAGGCTGGAAACTGATGACCGAAAAACTGGGGGATAAGATCCAAATCGTAGGAGATGATCTTTTCGTAACAAATGTAAACAGATTGCAGCGCGGCATCGATGAAAAGAGTGCCAATTCCATTCTGATAAAATTAAACCAGATCGGTACACTCACGGAGACACTGGATACTATCGAACTGGCTAAGACCAATAATTTCACCACGGTGATCTCGCATCGCAGTGGAGAGACCTGTGATACCTTTATTGCAGACCTGGCTGTGGCTATGAATGCAGGTCAGATCAAAACCGGCTCCATCTGCCGTAGTGAAAGAATTGCCAAATACAACCAGCTTCTGCGTATCGAAGACGAATTAGGCAGTTCCGCCAGGTTTATCGGTAAAGACGTTTTCTTTAATTTGAAATAAAGTTAAATAGAAAACCTGTCATCCTGAGGAATTCTGTTCATTATTCTTACGAAGGATCTATGCTTATAATGAGATTCTTCGTCTAATGCCTATGTAAGTTCATCCTCAGAAAGACAGATATTTTCCCATTTTGCTTTACGGAGGTAGCATGAAAAAAATATTTCTTTTCATTCTTCCAGTTATTGTTCTTACTGGTTGTTCTACGAAAGGAGACATAAAAATAATCAACCGTACAGATCATTATCTTTATTTCACTATCGAGGGCAGCGATTATGTACTAGAAGGTTCTCCCGATTCTGATCCAGGTAAATCCATAACCGTGGACACAGGCAGCCAGTTCCTATTCTTGGGTGATGAAACGACCAAAGTGGACATGACACTCGAAGGTGAAACCTTTATGATGCAATGGGCAAACGATGACGGCTCTCCCAGTGGAGATTATTATACCGAAACCACGCTCAATGTTCCCGCCAACGAAATGTTAAAAATCTATTGTGAACCTACACACGCTGGTGTAAAACTGGTCAATAACTCTGAAGTGGATGTTGTTGATTTCTCTTATTATACTGATGATAGCGGTACACTTTTTGCTTTAATAGATTATCCGATTCTTTCAGGAGATTCCATCTGGAGCAGGCTGAAAGCAACCACAGCATACGATTCTATTGTTTATTCGTTTGTTATTGAATACCAGAATGGCTGGTTTGATACTAGTTATGTTAATTACGACAACTTAATCGTTGATGAGCAATTAAGGATTGAGTTGGAATAGAATTCTGATTTATAAAAAACGGAGCAATGATTTCTCAAAGCCCCGTTTTATTATTTCTAATATTAGATTAATCTTC
>CBFDCX010000245.1:0-2468 GCA_965603415.1 uncultured bacterium | reverse complement strand
GCAAAAACACCACTGGAACATGGAGCTCTGGGTTGGACAATGTTCTTCAAAGAATATTATAAATTCATAGATTTTCTTCCAAATTGGAACAGCATTACCGGGAAAGAAATCGATCATACGAGATACCGAACTTATGAAAAAATGAAATTTGAAAATATTTTCCAAAAGATCCACAAAGCAGATCCTTCGGTGGAGCTCTATAACATCTATGCAAAGTATCTTTCCAAAAAACCTTACTCGCAAATTGTTTCTCAGCCTTCAACTATAAAATCCTATAAAACTACAAAACAACTCTTTAATACTGTGGAGAAAATAGTTAAAAAGAAATCATCTTTCAGTAAATTCATAATGAGCTATTCGGCAAACCCGGACGGATTGGAACATAAGAACGGGATACATTCGAAAACCGTTGAGGATTATCTAAAAGAGATCGATATTGCATCGGAGAAATTAGCTCATAAACTGAAAGGTACAAATACCTCAATTTTCATTATTGCCGATCATGGATTGGTGGATGTGAATAAATACTTTTATGCAAATGAAGATGAAGAGCTTTTCGACTGCCTGATACTACCCACAATGCCGGAACCGCGTTTTGTTTCCTTCTTTGTAAAGAAACACAAATTTGATAAATTCCAGAATGTGATCCAGAAGTACAAAGACAAATTCCTGATCCTGACAAGAGATGAATTTTTAATGAAAGGCTTTTTAGGAAAAGGTAAAATGCATCAAAGGATAGACGATCTGTTAGGTGATTTTGTGGGAATTGCAACTTCGGATGCTTCCATAAAGACGGTTTACGAGCAGAATGGAAAATGGGAAAAAGAATTCCTGGCACATCATGCCGGGCTCACAGAAGATGAAATGATGGTTCCCCTGATAAGGATAAACGTGTGATATCATGAAAAGCAAAAGAACTATTGCATATGTAGAAGCAGTAAGTTCCATTCTTTTGAACATTATTTTGTTTGGTCTCAAATACTGGATTGGAATTATGTCCTCTTCTATTGCCATCATTGCAGATGCCTGGCACACTCTCTCCGATTCATTCTCTTCGATAATTCTTCTGATCGGTATTAAAATATCCAATAAACCTGCTGATAGAGAACATCCTTTTGGTCATGGCAGAGCAGAGATCATTGCTACTGTTATCATCGGTATAATTCTTGCTATTGTAGGATTTAATTTTCTCATTGCATCCATCCGGAAGTTTTATTTTCATCAAGCTGCTTCTTTCGGTAACCCCGCAATAATAATCACTGTAATTTCTGTGGTTGTAAAAGAATTAATGGCTCGATTTGCAATATGGGGCGGTAAAAAAACAGGATCAAAATTGCTGATCGCAGACGGATGGCATCATCGAACCGATTCCTTTTCATCGCTGGTTATTCTGTTCGGTATCTTCCTCGGTAAGTTCTATTGGTGGGCAGACAGCGCCCTGGGATTAATTATGTCCCTGCTGATATTCCATGCTGCATTTGAAATTCTCAAAGGTTCGATAAGTGCATTAATAGGAGAAAAACCGGATAGTGAATTGAAAGATACAATTGTAGAACTTATTAAAAGCAAAATACAGATCCCTATTAATATGCATCACCTTCATATTCATGATTATGGTGACCACAAAGAGATCACATTCCATATAGAACTTCCACCCAGAATGAAGCTGAAAAAAGCTCATAAGATAGCAGACGAAATGGAAGATCTTATTCGTTCCGAACTCAAAATAGAATCCACTATTCACATTGAACCTTTAAGATAAAAATGAAATCCCAGAAGCAAGCTTACGTTTATGCAATTCTTTCTGTATTACTGTGGTCCACTGCAGCTTCTGCATTCAAGATCACACTGCAATATCTCACAACAATTCAATTACTGTTTTTTTCTTCATTTACAGCAGCAATGGCATCGTTCATCATTTTGCTGTTTCAGGGTAAGTTAAAACTTCTAACTTCCTTTTCCGCCAGAGACTACCTGCACTCTGCCATACTGGGAATGCTGAATCCTTTTATTTATTACGTTATTCTTTTTAAAGCGTACACATTACTCCCTGCACAGGAAGCTCAACCCCTCAATTTCATCTGGCCTATTATGATAGTGATACTTTCAATTCCTTTATTGAAACAGAAAATATCCATTAAAAGTATTGGAGCTATTTTCATCAGTTTTGTGGGTGTAATAGTGATATCTACACATGGAAACCTGCTTAACCTGAAATTTGGAAATGCTTTTGGTGTGATACTGGCACTCTCAAGTGCAGTAGTTTGGGCACTGTTTTTTATTTATAATATAAGAGATAAAAGAGATGAAATTGCCAAACTTTTCTTAAGTTTCAGTTTCGGTTTTATTTTCACATTTCTTCTCTTTATAAAAACACCTCTTCTACCAAATTGGAAAGGATTAGCAGGTGCTGTTTACATTGGGCTTTTCGAGATGGGAATTACTTTTATTTTCTGGTTGAAAGCACT
>CBFDCX010000244.1:0-2514 GCA_965603415.1 uncultured bacterium | reverse complement strand
TTGGCCCGGCGTTACTGTTGAGCGAATCGAAGGAAGTTACAAACATCAAGGATATGCAATCGATGTAATCGATCTTCCGGGAATCTATTCTTTCTCTGCCTATTCACTCGATGAAAAAGTTTCACGTGAATACATCCTGTTTGAAAAACCTGATCTCGTAGTAAATATTGTCGATGCCACTAATATGGAAAGAAATCTTTATCTTACCACTCAACTTCTGGAAATGCAGATACCGGTTGTAGTAGCATTAAACATGATGGACGTGGCAAAACAGAAAAAAATTCGAATTGAAGTGAAACACCTTGCTACTCACCTGGGGTGTCCTGTAATTCCAATTGTAGCCACAAAAAAGCAAGGCATTATAGAATTGAAAGATGAGATAATTGCTGCTGCTGAAAGACATGAAATTTCCCGAACACAGGTTCTTTACGATTCTGTGGTGGAAGACGCTATAAATAAGATCATGGAGAAATCTACTCCTTTTGCACAGGATAACAACGTGGATAACCGTTGGCTGACAATTAAGCTCCTGGAATCGGATGAGCTGGCTATTTCAATAACGGAAAATAAACTCGAAAATATTATTGCTCCTGAATCTGCAAAGATAGAAAAGCATACTCGCAATAAAGTTGATATCGTCATTGCAGATGGAAGATATGGTTTCATTCACGGTTTGAGCCGGGATGTTGTCCATCGTGATTCTGAGATCAGGAAAAATATCTCCGATTTTATTGATAAGTTCGTTCTAAATCGCTTTCTCAGTATTCCGATTTTCTTTGGAGTGATGTACCTTATATTCATGCTTACGATCAACGTTGGTGCACCGTTCATTGATTTTTTTGATGGTTTCATGGGAACAATATTCGTTGATGGATTTGGTCATCTTCTATCATCTCTAAACTTTCCCCAGTGGTTGATAACTATCCTGGCAAGTGGAGTTGGAGGCGGTATTCAAACTATTTCTACTTTTATTCCACCTATATTTTTTATGTTCCTCTCCCTTTCCTTTTTGGAAGATTCCGGTTATATGAGCAGAGCTGCTTTTGTGATGGATAGATTCATGCGGTTTATCGGTCTTCCTGGAAAAGCATTCATCCCGATGTTGATTGGTTTTGGTTGTAATGTTCCCGCAATAATGGCAACCAGAACACTTGAAAATAATCGCGACAGGATCCTGACAATTCTTATAAATCCATTTATGTCGTGTGGTGCCCGTCTTCCGGTTTATGCACTTTTTGCCACAGTATTCTTCCCGGGAAAAGGTGGATTAATCATTTTTGGAATTTACCTGATCGGTATTTTTCTAGCAGTTTTATCAGGATTACTTTTCAAGAAAACTATCTTTCAAGGTGAAACCTCTACATTTGTGATGGAGCTTCCACCCTATCACATTCCAACATTTAACGGGATCATGCTCCATACCTGGCAGCGATTAAAAACCTTTATCCTGCGGGCTGGTCAGGTGATTCTGGTTGTGGTGATATTACTAAGTTTCCTGAATTCTATTGGAACGGATGGAAGTTTTGGAAATGAAGATTCCAGCAATTCCATTCTGAGTTATATTGGAAAATGTGTCACTCCGGTTTTCAATCCTCTGGGTATTTCCAATAAAAACTGGCCTGCAACGGTTGGTGTTATCACAGGTATATTTGCCAAGGAAGCAGTTGTGGGAACTCTGGACGCTCTCTATTCACAATTGGATGAAACCGAAGAGACAGAAGAAGAATTTGATTTCTGGGGTGGCATCATTGAAGCATTTCGATCAATACCGGAGGGATTTAAAGGATTAGGGGAATCGGCAGCAGACCCGATGGGATTATCTGTGGAAACTTCTGATATGGAAGCTGTGGAGGAGGAACTGGAAGTTGATTCCAGCACTTTCTCGGAAATGAGCTCACGTTTTGGTGGTAAAAATAATGCATTTGCATATTTACTTTTTATTTTGATATACGCACCCTGTGTGGCGGTAATTGCAACCATCTACAGAGAAACAAATTTTAGATGGATGACTTTTTCTGTGTTATATCTTACCGTCCTTGCCTGGCTTATTTCTACATTGTTTTATCAAGTAAGCATATTTACGACTCAACCAGCAATATCTGCCATGTGGATAATTATCATAGCTGTTATCTTCATTCTCTTTTATATTGGAATGAATTTAGCTTCGAAAAGAATAACTATCAAGGCTTAAGGAATAACAATGAAAAAGGATAAAGATCACGTCTGACCTGTCTGGATGGCACATACTTTCGATAATCCGTTAAGAAAACTCATTCACAAACCGAAGAAAATATTTAAAGAATTTGTGCAGGAAGGAATGACGGTTGCAGATATCGGTTGTGGTTTTGGCTGCTTCTCTATCGGTCTGGCAAAGATGGTGGGGAAAAAGGAAAAGTTTATTCTGTCGATCTGCATAAAGGAATGCTGGATAGATTGATGAAAAGAGCCAAGAAAGCAAACGTTGCCGATATTATCGAAACACATCAGTGTGAATCGCGTGAGATAGGATTGAAT
>CBFDCX010000243.1:0-2521 GCA_965603415.1 uncultured bacterium | reverse complement strand
TGAAAAAGAATATAGGTTTCGTACAGAGTTACTGGATCGTAAAAAAAGAAAAAGACCAGAAGGTCGTAGACCAGAAGACCGTAGAACGGAAGGAAGCAGACCGGAAAGTAGTAACAACCAAGGAAGTTGACGAAACTCTAACTGAGCCAATCGTTACTTCCATGAACCCCAAATACCAGCCTCAAGCAGTGAATTATGTAGCCTCTTGTAATACAGATAATGTGAACATCCGCATTGGTCCCGGCACTTATTATGCCATTGATCCCATCGGTAAATTAATGAAAGGAGTCACTATTTTTGTGGTGGAAGAAAAAGACAACTGGGTAAAATTTACCGTTACACCGAATGATAGATCTTGGTCTGGCTGGGTAAAAAAGGATTATTTAAATATTCAAGAATAAATATTCGGAAAAATACTTATCAAAAAAACCCGCATTTTTGCGGGTTTTTTTTATACTTAATGCAAGTGTTTCTTACAGCTATTATTTCACCGGCTCAATATAGCAGAGAATATCTCCTTTTACAACTGACTCACCAGCTTTAAAAACAATATCCTTGATCTCACCATCACACGGTGCCGCCAGGTTATTGAACATCTTCATTGCTTCCAGTACGACTACGGTTTCTCCGGTTTTCACCTTATCTCCAACCTTCTTTTTATATTCGAGGATCATTCCCGGAATGGGGGCACGCAAGTTACCTGATTCATCTGTTTCCGCAACTTTCTTTTCTTTTTTCTGTAAGCTTACGCTAACTCCTCGAACGTTGGGATCTGCTACTTCCACATTAAAGTGTTCACCATCCACATACACATCGAATGAACGCAGGTTGGCAGGTTTATCTTTGCTGGCTTTGGCTGTAAGTTCACCGGAAAGAGCTTTTCGTACTATCTCTTTTTCTTTTTCCACTTCTTCCAGGGTTTTAGGTTTTACATCATCAGGAACTTCTTCCAAACCATATTTCCATTTCAGAAAGCGTTTACCCGTTAAAGGATAAAGTGCGCAGATAATTTCATCATCCAGATCTTTTGCCAGCCCTTTAACCTCTTTCTTCACTTTGGGAAGTTCCGGTTCCAGTGTATCACCGGGACGTGTAGAGATTGGTGTTTCACCACGGGGATATCCTTTCAAAGCTTTCTTCTGAACTTTTTTATCGATAGGAAGTGTGGTCTTTCCATATAATCCAAAGCAGAGGTCTTTTACCTGTTCCGTGATCTGGGAATATTCTCCTTCTTCTTTATCATAAAGCACATTATTTACAGTTTGAATTCCCACGATCTGACTGGTGGGAGTAACTAATGGAACCTGACCAAGTTCTTTTCTTACCCTTGGCAAAGCTTCGAAAACATCATCCAATCTGTCCAGAGCATCCATCTGACGGAGTTGATTCACCAGGTTGGAAAGCATTCCGCCCGGGGTTTGATGAAGAATAACATTGATATCGATAATGGCATTTTTTGTATCATCGAGCAGGTGTTTATATTTTGGAATAATTTTTTCCATTTCCTTATCGATCACAGCTATTTTTTTTATGTCAAAACCGGTATCCCTGTTCGTTCCCAAAAGAGACACGACCAATGGTTCTACAGCAGGATGAGAAGTACGATAGGCATAAGGAGCCATACAGGTATCCACAATATCCACTCCGGCTTCAATAGCTTTGAAAATTGCCAGGTCACCCATTCCGGAAGTAAAATGAGTATGCAGATGTAACGGAATTTTTGTCTGTTCTTTGAGTACGCGAATAAGGTTGTAAACATCGTAGGGGGAAACCAGCCCGGCCATATCTTTAATGCAGATGGTATCGGCACCGATTGCTTCAAGTTGCTTTGCTTTTTCTTTATAATAATCCAGATTATATGTGTCGCCACCCATACGTGGTTCGGTGAGTGAATAGCAGATAGTTCCCTGAAAATGTTTTTTATTCTTTTTGATTATCTTTACTGCTGTTTCAAAATTCCTGAAATCGTTAAGAGCATCGAACACACGGAAAATATCGATCCCGTTATCGCAGGCTCTCTGGATGAATGCTTCCACAACATCATCGGCATAATTGCGGTATCCTACAACATTTTGACCTCTCAGCAGCATCGAGAAAGGAGTTTTCTTAATATATTTTTTAAGGGTCCTGATCCTTTCCCAGGGATCTTCATTCAAGAATCTGTGCATCGTATCAAAAGTAGCTCCACCCCATATTTCCATGGAATAGAATCCAATCTCATCCATCCTCTCAGCCACTGGCAGCATGTCTTCCGTTCTGCCACGGGTAGCAAAAATACTCTGATGACCATCACGGAAACTAAGATCCTGTATCTTGATAGGATTTTTTGCTTTGGGACGATTCGGGTCATAATTCATCTTCGACATTTCCAGAACGCCATGTGTATCAAATTTCATTTATTCCTCCATTATAATGTTAAAGCGCATAAGAGAAAAGCGCTTCACCGCTTAAAATCTCTTCTCTGCACCAACATACGATTATGCATGATTATCTTTCTACCAGACATCACCCAGTGGTTATT
>CBFDCX010000242.1:0-2529 GCA_965603415.1 uncultured bacterium | reverse complement strand
TCTTCATTAAGTTTTCCTATCTTTTGTAAATAGATGGTTTTTATATCGGGCTTCTTATCTATATAAGTTTTAAAATCGAAAGTTTTTTCTTTTTTAACGGCATTTTCAAGTACATAGTTCAATATAAATAAATTTCCTCTAGAGATATTTTCTACTATCTGACTTTCTGTTTTTAAATTCGCTTTGACCTCGGGATATATACTTTTAATAATAAGGCGGATCTCTTCCGTTCGCGGAACAGGTATATTCATTTTTTGAGAGATAGAAAATGTTTCTTTACGTGTAAAAATAATAACCTGGATTTTAATTTTTGTTGAATACTGAATAAGATATTGAATGAATTCCAAAGTATAATTATCTAAGTGACAACCCTCATATATGATAATATTCTTAGGCTTGAGAAGCTTTTCTTCATTCATTTTTTCCGTAAGAAAATAGAAAAGATCGTAAATATTTATGAAATTGAATTTCTGTGATTCTTCGATCAAATTATCAAATTTTTTATCATCGATCCCTGTAGATAATTTCACTATATCTCTAAAATGATTGTATTTAAAGATGCGTGGTAAATAGGATTGATATTGAATACCGGAATCGTCCAGGTTTTCTATAAGCTTTTTTAGAACTAATGATTTCCCGGAACCGGAATCCCCGATTATTTCTATGATCTTGCTCTTTTCTGCCTGTAAATGTTTTGTGATAGTATCAATTATGGTTAATTCCCGGGTAACAAACTGAGCTAAAACTTTTTCAATTGATGTATCCATATGTGCTCCTTTCTCATAAAAGATAGAGCGATACAAATCTTTATGACAGAAATTTGTCAACAATGTTTTACGTGTAAAGTAAATTTACAATATAGTTATGAGTTTTTGATTTTTTCAGTTAATGATTTTCCCCAGATTTTTCTTTATCAATTCCGGAGAAATTGAATTCATGCAAAGAAAATGCCCTTTAGGACATATAGCTGAGCCATGCAATGAGCAGGGTTGGCAGGAAATATTTGAAAATATTATATCAGCTTTTTTATTCAGGGGAGCAAAGCCAAGGCGTGGATGTGTTGCCCCGAACAACGCTATCTGAGATTTGGAAAGAGCAGCAGCGATATGCATGGGACCGCTATCGTTGGAAATGATAACGTCCATATTGTTGATAACTGAAATAAGTTGAGAAATATTGAATTCTCCACAAATATCCAGCAGTTGGGCTTTTGTGTTTTCCTGTAATTCAGCTGATAATAGTCTTTCCGACTTTGAGCCAAGTATAATAAATTTGCAATTCCATTTTGAAGGAACTGAATCAATGAAATTTGCCAATTTTTCTAGCGGATACATTTTTGTAAAATGCAGAGCTCCCGGGAAAATGCCGATCAGTTTTTTCCCCGGAAATCTTTTTTCCAGCGAGTTCTTTTTCAATTTATCAGGATAAAGTTTTGGATATTCAACTGTTTTGGTAATACCAATTTTTTTTAATGCAGAAAGATAGAGATCCACTGTAGAAACTATCGACTTCCCGGTGATCTTTTTAACTATTTTCTTTCTGAGATAGTGTTTTTTATTATATGTTACTGTCTTCTTTCCTCGAATCAGAGATTTAATAATAAATGTATTCAGTTTGGAATGAAGATCTATAATCAGGTCATATTTTTGTTTTCTTAACTTTTTCAGGATATTTCTTTTGTTTTTCCAAATATGGATTGTATCAATGCACCCGAATGCTTCTACAATTCCAACATAAGATTCTTTTGACAGATAATCAATCGTTGCATCAGGATAAATCTCCCGAAGAACTTTTGCCACCGGCTGGGTGAGTACTATATCACCGATCGAACTTAAACGAAGAATGAGGATTTTCATTTGTCAGAAGCAGGATTTTCAGGAATATTCAGATTGCTGATTATCTCAGGAATTTTTTTGATTGCTTCATCTATTTTGGATGCATCTTTGCCGCCAGCCATAGCCATATCCGGTCTGCCACCACCACTTCCGCCAACGATAATGGCAACTTTTCCCACGATCTTTCCGGCATGATAAGTATCGGTCAGGTCTTTTGTAACAACAACCAGGATGGAGACTTTCCCTTCGATTTCGGAAATAAGAACTCCAATACCGGATTTCAATTTATCCCTTAATTGATCACCGATTTGACGCATCATAGCAGGATTTGATACATTTACTCTTGCCACAACCATTTTTACATCATTAACAACTATTGCCTTTTGGATTAGTTTATCAATAACGTTACCAGCAGATTTAATTCGTACAGACTTCAATTGGATGTGCATCTGCTTATTTTCTGAAATCATCTTCTGGATCTTCTCCAGGACAGAAGCTGAGGGTGCATGTAAATGACGTCCGATCTCATCGATCTCATCTTCCAATATTTTTACATATTGTTCAGCTTTCTCTCCGGTAATAGCTTCTATCCTGCGGATTCCGGCAGCAATGGAAGATTCGGATGTGATCTTGAATAACCCGATCTCACCAGTATAAGCCAGATGCGTTCCACCACAGAGTTCTTTGGAATAAT
>CBFDCX010000241.1:0-2533 GCA_965603415.1 uncultured bacterium | reverse complement strand
ATGACTTTATATTCATCTATTGTAAGATTTTCTGCTTTTTTCTTCCAGATATTACATGTTTTACAGCGCGAATTGCAGGTGTAAAGCGCACTGATGGTATAATTCATCGGCATAATTCTGGGAAAACCAAAACTTCGATACATTTTATAAATTAATATTTTCGGTAATAATTCCAGCATTTTATTATTCTCAATTCTTTTTATCTACATTCAGGTCTTTTGTAGAAGCTGCAATATCCCATTTAAAGGGATTCTTTTTCAATATCTTAAAATCATACCAACCCAGGAACCTGCTCCAGATTTCAAGTAAGGCGGTCCCAAGAAGGAAGAATATCCTGGCGGGATGCTTCCTGATTTGTCGGCAAGCCAATTTGAGAAGAATACCTTTATCCTGTGAAACAACAGAATAATCCTGTGTCTTTTTCAACCACAGGTGCCCTGTTTCGATACGTCTGCGTTGTTTAATGAAATCAGAGATATTTTCCGGTCCTTTATTATAAACTATTGCATCTGGAATATATTTAAGTTCAAGTTCTTTTTCACGCATTATAGCTTCTATGCTTGCTTCATCCACAGCACTGTCGGGTGGGATCTTATCGAAAACCCTCCGAAAAGCAACCATCTCTCCTAACTTGGGTGAGATCAAAGCCATCTCATGATGCAGGTTCCACAAAAGATTTACACTGTAACCAATAAACGTTGCAGGATCGTTTACGGGTGTGGGCCGTCCACCTGTCATCCCGATTTTTTCGTTAAAGAACGGTTCAACCATCTTTTCGATGGTATCCGATGCAGGAATTGTATCTGCACTTTCAATGACCAGGATATCAGATTTAGCATGATCCATGAAATTATTTATCGATGCAGATTTACCGCGGCGTTCCGGTTCACAGATCAGTTGTATTTTTGAATTCTTTTTGCAGTAATCTGATACGATCTCGTCAGTTCCATCGGTGGATGCTGTGGAAACAACAATGATCTCTTCGATCTCGATCCTGTTGAGTTGCTGCGTTAGAAGTGCATCCAATAGCTTACTGATATTAGCAGCTTCATTAAAAGCAAAAACACCGATAATGCAAACTAATTTATTCTTCATTTTTTTCTTTTTTATTTTTATTTATTTCTTTTGCGATTGCATTCAATACACCGTTTATAAACTTGCTGGAACTTCCCGAACAATATTTTTTTGCGATTTCGATAGCTTCGTTCATGGCAATGGCAGGAGCAACTTCTGTTAACAGCATTTCATAAACAGCGATCCGCATAATGGACAGGTCTAACTTGGCTATCTTGTCAAACGTCCAGTTTGTGGAGTGTTCTTTGATCTTATCATCGATAACATTCAAATTCGGAACTATATTATTCAACAAATCCTGAGCAAATTCAAATATATTGGAATCTTCTTCGATCCCTTTATCGGCAGCTATTTCCAGAAGCTTATTCTTTATTTCTTTTGTATCAATTTGAAACCCGTGATTAGCGAATTCCAGCGAATATATTGTTTGAACGGTAATCTCCCGTCCTTTCCTTCTAATGCCCATTTTATCAGCTCCATAGCATATATCAAAAAATTCAAAGTCACTTAAATTAAAGCCTTTATTAAAGCAAGATTTTTCTATTTATAAATAAAGAGTTAATTTTTATATTTGACAATAAATGGTACTACTTTTCATATAAAAAAGAAATTTGATTTCAGAAAAAGGAGATTTAATGAATAAAAAGATTTTTGTTCTGGATACGAACGTTCTGATCCACAATCCGCAAGCAATGTTCTCATTCGAAGATAATCGTGTGGTCATTCCCATAACGGTCATCGAGGAAGTTGATAATTTCAAAAGAAGTGTGGATGAAAAAGGAAGAAATGCCAGGCAGATCGGACGCTACCTGGATGATCTTCGTGAGAAAGGAAGCCTTAAAAAGGGAGTTAAAACCGAAAAAGGTGGAACGATCCAGGTAATTTTAAGCCGGAAGGTTTCAGATACGGCAAGTGATATATTGATAACAGATTCAAATGACAACCTGATAATAGGTACGGCAATGTATGTAAAAAAGAAGAATCCCGATGTACCTGTATTCCTGGTTTCAAAAGATGCTAATGTGCGCATAAAAGCCGACGCTGTGGGATTGAAAGCTGCAAATTATGAAACAGATAAAATAAATTTCCAGGAACTGTATAGCGGTTATTTGAAAATCCTGATCGATGATAAAACCCTGAAAGATTTTAAAGAAAAAGAATTCATTGTAAATGATTTTGGCGAGATATATCCAAATCAATTTGTGATGTTCTGTAAAGATGAAGAAGATGAAGAAGGCGTTATTGCCCGTTATTCCCATGAAAATAACACGATCTATCCATTGAAGTATTACAAAGGGCAGGAAATATTCGGAATCGTTGCCAGGAATATAGAGCAAACGATGGCTTTTGACCTTCTGATGGACCCGGAAGTAAAACTGGTGAGCCTGGTTGGAAAAGCAGGAACAGGAAAAACTCTGATAGCTCTTGCTGCTGGTTTGAACCAGGTTGTAGAAAGCAA
>CBFDCX010000240.1:0-2600 GCA_965603415.1 uncultured bacterium | reverse complement strand
TTGATATTTATGAGGGCAGTTCATGGACTAATGATGTTATGATCCCTATATCTGGCAATCAAGGAGACACGTGGTTTGAACAGTTAGTAGACCTTTCAGGTTTTACTGGAACAATACAAATTCGATTTAGAGGTATCACTGGAAGCAGTTATACAAGCGATATGGCTATAGATGATTTCTGGATAGGAGATTTTTTTCCTCCAGATATTACTGTTAATCCGGTGATATTAACAGAAGCATTAGATGTTAATCAATCATCTTCTCAGAATTTATATATTAGAAATGCAGGTAGTGGGATTCTTGATTATACTGCAACAATTAGTTACTCAAGTAGTAGGATGGATCACGTTCCTTCTGCTTACTCTGATATCAGCAATATTATCAAAGAACCGGAAGTAAGAATTGAGTTAGAAACAAAAAGATCACCATCACCACATGGTTTCCTGAACCCAGAACATAAATCTATTCGTGATAGAGATTATGCAACGATCGGAGCTGGTAGTTCAATTTCCACTTCTACAAATGATACTCCATTTGGAACCTTTTATCAAGATGGTCAGAACCAATACTTATTCACAGCTTCTGAACTCTCTACTGCTGGTCTGGTTGCTGGAGATATTAACGCTGTCGGCTGGAATATAGCTTCTGCTGCTGCTCAAGTAATGAATGGTTTTAATGTTGAATTGAAGCATACAACTGCAACAAGTGTTACCGGATTTGAAACAGGATTTACTAACTGCTATTCCGGAACCTGGACAGCATCTGCAGGTTGGAATGATAT
The DNA here is from genome assembly GCA_965603415.1 of uncultured bacterium. Taxonomy (GTDB): domain Bacteria; phylum Cloacimonadota; class Cloacimonadia; order Cloacimonadales; family TCS61; genus JACNIV01. The sequence continues at coordinate 1,819 of CBFDCX010000240.1, read as the reverse complement.
ATCATTTTCAACTCCATTCACTTGGGATGGAGCAAGCAATCTCCTGGTAAAGATCTGCTTTGATAACACATCTTATACAAGTAATTCATCATGTTATATTGATACTTATACAGCCATGAATGGATGGGCTTATAATGATAATACATCTGGATGTTCCGATCCATATGAAGGTACTATTGATAGTCGCCCTCAAATAAGATTTGCAGGATCAACATTTAATTGGCTTACTTTAAACGGTGGATCTAGTGTTTCCGGTTCAATAGATCCTGGTTCTCCTGATGATATTCTAAATGTTCTTTTTGATACAGTAACGGATAGCCTAACAGATGGGATTTATGAAGCAAATATTGAAATTACCAGTAATGACCCGGATGAACCTTCGATCATAGTACCTGTGACTTTAACAGTTTCTCAGCAATTAGACCCCCCAGCTAATGTACAAATTCAACTCAACAGTTCAAGTATCCAACTTTCATGGGATGCTGTTCCAGGAGCAACTTCCTATAAAGTTTATTCTTCGGATGACCCTTATACTGGATTTACAGAAGATACAACCGGAATGTTCAATGTAACGAGTTGGACAACCTTAACAGCGGCTCAAAAGAAATTTTATTATGTAAAGGCAATAAATTAGAAGTTTAAGAAAGAAAATATTTGTAGCTTAGATTGTGTTCTTTTGCCTGATATTATAGCATCAGATGACTATTTCTCAATCTTTGATGCACATTATACAAGTGTAAAGAAGATGATTTTTTTAAAATAGAATTTGTAAATGAAAAGAAAAATTAGTCTCGAAACTGAAGAGTTTTTTTATTTGATAAATTAATTTAATTAAGATTACTCTATTATTATTTGGAATAAATATTGCATTTATTCTTTAACAATTATTAAGTTATTAATTGAGGGGAAAAATGAAAAAAATACTTTTATTGGTTATACTCTTTGTTACATCAACTTTTCTTTTTGCAGATTGGGTAGAAATTTCTGATAATTCGAGTCAAGAACTCTTTGATCACGTCTCCTACGGAATTGGTAGCACAGAAGTTAATTTTGCGCTCGATGGTTATGAAGTTGAAACTATAGATGTTGAAGGTATTGAGTATAAAAAGATCTCGTATTGGAATGAAGGAGAATTCATCGAGATAGGTAAACCTGCTCTTCCTCGATTTTCCCGGTTGATCGCTATTCCTGATGCTGGAAATGTTGAATTTGACATCATCTATTCCGAAGAAGAGATCATCAGCAATGTGAATATTTTTCCCCACCAGAACCTGCAAAGTGAAAGCCAGCCAGCAGAGAATGAATTTATTATCGACGAAGCTTTTTACACTAATGGTGATATTTTTCCGGGAAAGGTGGTCGAGATAGGTGAACCTGCTATAATGAGAGATTTCCGAATCGTGAATGTAACTATAAATTCTTTCCAATATGATCCGCAAACAAAAACTTTGAGAATTGTAAAAAATGTAGACATTATAGTTAACACCAGCGGTACAACCGGAGAGAACATCAAACAAGGTAACAAGAAACTATCCAGGTTTTTCGAGCCGATGTATCAGTCCACCATTCTTAATTATGAATCTGTTAACAACCGTGAAGACGGATTTCAACAGCCCTGTTATCTTTTTATCTATCCCAATGATGCAACAATAGCAACTACTCTTTCCGCACTGGTAGATTGGAAACATCAGAAAGGGTTTGAAGTACATGTACAGGAATTTAACAGTGGAACAAGTTTCTATACGATCAAGGCCTTTATTCAAACCGCTTATGATACCTGGGAAAATCCACCGGAATTCATCTGTCTGGTAGGTGATGC
>CBFDCX010000239.1:0-2605 GCA_965603415.1 uncultured bacterium | reverse complement strand
GTAACGATCTGGCAATTTGTGCCCTGAATGGTCATGGATGCCTGCACATTTGTGCTGTTGTTGTTACCCGTTTCGGTTCCCACTCCGATAATATATAGAGTATCACCACTGGACGAAAAAGTATAAATTCCATTATTCGAGGAAGTTGTACTAGTGGCAGGATCATAATTAAAACCCAGCCAGTAACCGAGTTTATCGACATCCCATGCTCTTCCGCCTCCGCCCATTGAAGCAGGGGTTTTGTAGAAGGCATTAGCAACACCGGCATAAATGTTCATTTCAGAGATTATCGCCTGCCGGTTTATGTTACGCGAGTTCTGGTTGAACATATCCAGTCCTACCGAAACAGCTACACCTATTATTAATAATGCCAGAATAAGCATGAGAAATTGTTGGTAACCCATAATTTATACTTTCCTTAAAGAAGAGCTCTCATCTTAATCTCTTTTTTTAAAAGTAATTTTTACGGATGTGCCACCTTCCCTATCCAATTCTACTATACTGTTAAGCTGATCTACCAGGATGTTAACAAGTTGCAACCCGAAAGTTCCCGGATTACGAAAATCGATATTTCCGGGAAAGCCGATACCATTATCACTCACACTTAGAATGTAATTGTCTTCATCATCAGTTTGCAACGATACATTGATCTCGCCTTTTTGTTCGTCGGGGAAAGCAAATTTCAATGAATTAGAGACCAGTTCGTTGATTATCAATCCACAGGGAATAGCATAATTTATATTCATCAGAGCAAATTTGATATTCATTTTTACCGCTATCCTGTCTTCATCAACTTGTTGGGTGTTTAGAAGCTGATTAATGAGATTTTTTACATAACCTGAAAAATCTATATGAACAAATTCATCTTCATCTGACATTTTCTTGTGAGCCAGCGTTATAGATTTCACGCGGTCTTTGCTGGCATCGAGCGCCATCCTGGTAAGTTCGTCATCGGTATATTCCTTCTGCATTTTCAGCATGCTGTATATCATCTGCATATGATTTTTCATACGATGATAAATTTCTTTCAGCAGCCTTTGTTTTTCATGAAGTTGTTTTTCCAGTTCATCTTCTGCTTTTTTTCTATGGCTTTCCAGGATGCTGATTTCAAATGTAGATATAATGAGTATTGTGATCCAGCTTATAAGAAGACACCAGAAAAAAGTATCATTTTGAACTGCAAAATAGCTTATGAATAAAAGAACTATAGAAATAGAGCCCAGAATTGTAAGCAATACGGAAATAATATACCAGGGTATTTTTCTTTTTAATTTTTGAAACGACATGTTTTTCATTTTCTTGCTCCGTTATACTGAATAATTTAAAAGATTGGTCATCACTTTTTTATTATTGCAGTAATTCATAGCAGTTTCAGCAGTGATAACTCCACTTTTTACCAATCTGTAAAGATCCTGCTGCAGGGTGAACATTCCTTTGGTTTTACCTTCTGTAAGCATCTGGAAGATCTCTGTTATATTGCCATTGCGTATTGCCGCCTGTATCGAATGATCCACAGACAGTATCTCCTTTGCCAATGTAAGATCACCTTTTTTATTGGGAACCAGTTTCTGCGATATCACTACTTTCAGAACATCCGCCAGACGATAACGTACCCGTTCCTGCTCATCCGGTGGAAACTCGGCTATAATTCTGTGAATGCTGTCCACTGCAGAACTGGTATGCAGAGTTGTATATACTTTATGCCCGCTGTCCGTAACTTCCAGAACAGTGGATATTGTAGGAGCGTCGCGCATTTCACCTACCATGATAATATCCGGGTCCTGCCGCAAGGCTTCGATGGTTCCATGCTGAAAGCTGATAACATCGCTGCCCACATCCCGGTGCGTAACTATGCTTTTAATGGATTTATGTATGTATTCTATAGGATTACCGATAATTATAATATGAGCCTTGTTGTTCAAATTGTTCATATTAATGATAGTATCCAGGGTAGTGCTTTTCCCGGAACCGGTAATGCCGGTTATCAGGAACAAACCGGATTTTTCATATTGCAGATCCAACCGCTTCACAATAGCAGAAGGAATTTCCAGATCTTCTATTTTGAACAATTTCTGTTTTATCAGGCGAAAATTCACTGCCAGTGAATTCCTTTCAAAGAAAATATTTCCCCTGAAGCGGATGGCTCCCTCTGTTTCTTCTGTTTTTACGGTAATAGCAAAATCCAGGTTCTTTTGTTTGATGAGAAGATTTTTCTGTTCACCGGAAAGAACACTCATCATTATCGCTGTAGTTTCATCATCCGAATACGCAGCCACTTCCATATCAGGAACTTTATCTCCATAGGTGCGATACCAGACCTGCAGATTTGCCCGGGGTCCGCCAAAATCCATATCGGAAGCATTTTTTGTTACCATTTTGTGAAGCAGAGTCTTAAGATTTTCAAATGATTCTTTTTTCCAGGCAGTATTTGCCATTACTGCTTTATTGATCAGTTTTATCCTGTTCAATCCCATGCTGTATTCGGGAAGAGAAGACTTCAATTCATTCAAAAAGGATAATGCCATTTAAACCTCCGGGTATATTTTTTTTACGGAACGATGAGCGTGCCCCTGCCGTTCTTATTTCCGGGAGAACTATTATAAAC
>CBFDCX010000238.1:0-2606 GCA_965603415.1 uncultured bacterium | reverse complement strand
TCTGGGAATTATACACTATATCCATTTCTTCGGGTATTCCTGTCCAGAGTTCAATCCCGGGATCTCCCATCAGGTTGTTCCAATAAGAATAATTAGAATGACAATTAGAAGGGTTCTGAGGATAATTTTGATAAAGGTTCAATTTGCCTCGGTTCAGTGCACCACCGGGATGATATATTTTATCGGAAAAGATCCCATAAAAAATCCCAAGAGCCACACTATTATTAAAGCTAGTATGGGTACCGGTGCCAGCAGTTCCGATAGCAGCAATGGCACCTTTTTGGTTAGAAGGTGATCCCGCACGAATGAAGGCTTCACTACGACTTGTACTACTTACGAAACTGCCGGTTGCACAGGTCAGGAATACTGCAAAGGAAAGCTTTAAACCATTAGTAAGGTTATTTATACTGGTGTTATCAAAACCAGCCATACCCATATATCCGCGAAAGTTAAAATAAGAAACCCCGCTATTTATGTTACTAATCATTTGAGATTCAAAAGGGCTGGAGTACACTTCAGTTGATATGATGTTAGGAGCTTCATAATCGATCAGTTCTTTAATGGATTGATTGGTAAAAACGCAGGACATTTCGGAAGAGCTAGGATCGCCAACCAGCAAGGCTCGATTATACCAGTTAGTCTGTGTCATATATGGTGTCTTTTCGTAATTCAGGATTTTAGCAATTATGGTTTGTAACTCAATTATCGAGTTAAATGATAGTCTCCCTACAAAAGCGTCTGCTATAATATCGGTACCATCCAGGCGAACATAACCATGGTCTCCGCCACCTGATGAGTCTGTGGGAATGTTATATGTTCCATCTGCATCTCCAACCAGGCAAATAAATTCAGGTTTGTTTTCCCATGTATCATATGCATTCTGAATAAAGGCTTTGATCGTATAGAAGCTTGTCCCGCTTGCATATTCCTGTATATAAACCTCAAATCCTTTCTGGCGTTTCCAATAGGTAAGATCCAGAAGATTATTTGTTACATTATTATTGTAGTCATCTACAAATATGAACAGATAAGTTGGTTTCTGATAACCATCCTCCCTGCTTATCACAGAATCATAATTCAATACAGATGCTCTGTATAGTGGTTCAAATGATCGGGAAAGCTTTTTGTTTTCTTTTGTAATTCCGGAACCTCTGCCCTGGGCATTAACAGTAAATTCAATATTTTTTATAATTCTCAATTCGCGTGTTTGCGGATTATATTGGAAAGGGTTCACTGTCACATTCACAACCCTCAAGTCTCTCATAAAAGCTGGTTCACCAATTTCAACTATCTGAATAGGAAATACCTCGGAACCGGAATAAAATGTTTCATCCTTCACAAATTCATGACGAACAGGCTGGCTTTCACTTTGGAAAGACTGCGTCGGATAAACAATAACATCAGAGATGATCTCTTCTTCGAAATTATTGATCATTACAGATACATCCCCTTCTTGAGGGATTGCCACAAGACGTGTAAATCTTGGCAGTTCCGGTTTGCCAAAATCAACAAAATGACCTTCATTATAATAAGAGATTTTCTGATATTCTTTACCAGTTTCTACAACTGGTTCCATTTCAAAACCATCCAAAGAGAATTGAACGATCGTAGTTTCATTTCCGTTTGAAGTATGATCGAATAATTTATTACCGGCATTTTCCGGTAGATCGATCCAGTTTGCAAATACTCCTACACTTATGAGTATGGGAATAACTATCAATACTGTTTTTTTCACATTTCCTCCAAAAATCAAAAACTCGTTAATCAATATTCAGCAGATAAACTCCCTGCCTTGTAGCAGCAAATATTCTACCATTGTGAATCTCTGCTTCGTATGTATATCCAATTATATCATTATCGATATTGCCCAGAAACTTCGGATCTGTCGGATTTGAAACATCATACAGATAAACTCCACCGGCATGAGAACCAAGAACCAGGTATTTATCTTCGCAATCAACTGTATAAATGTGTTCATCCACATCTTCCATGTAAACCAGTTCGGGTGCTTCTTCATCGGTAATATCGAACACCGCAAATCCAGCTTCTCTTAAAGCCACAAAAACGTAACTGTCAACGATCTTTACATCCAATGCTTCACCGGGTGTGTCCATAGTGCAAATCACATCTCCGTTAGTTCGTTTAACAATATGAATTCCTAATTGTTGAGCAGCGATTATAAAATGATTTTCAGTAAGATCAAATTCGCTGATAGCGTGTTGGAAATAATAGAGTATACCTTCTTCCCAATTATCATTAGATTCTCTAATATTTATTTCATTTGAATTATTTATCCAATTAAGAGTTACACCTCCTCCAGAATTGGTATAAGAGTACAGATAATCTACATTATCGGTGTTGGCTTGAATTCGAAATACACAATAAGGTTCGGAGGTATCAGTAATATCATAAATATTTATACTGGGGGGACTACCATAGCGATCATAAACAAAAAGAAACTCTTCATTTTCCGCTGTTAAAATTTTTCTCACATTTCCCAAGGGAGTGTTCCAGGGAGCATGCAGACTATCTATCTTACAGACGAAATTATTATTTAAATAATTATAGATCGAAAATCCTGCCTGGTCTTCTGCAATAAATATCAG
>CBFDCX010000237.1:0-2617 GCA_965603415.1 uncultured bacterium | reverse complement strand
TTCAGATTTTTTTGTTCCCCTCTTGAAACCTGTGAAAAAGGGTTTAAACTCAGGAATAAGAATAAAAATAAGATCCATACTTTTTTCATTATAAACCTTCCAATGCAAATAATGCTGCACCCAGAGCACCTGTAATAAGTGAGTTCTCTGGAATAAGTAATTCCGTATTCAAAACAGATGAGAGTTCCATCTGCATGCCCATGTTCATAGCTACTCCGCCTGTGAAAACAACCGGTTTTTGCCAATGCAATTGAGACACCATGTTCTTGGTTCTTCTGGCAATCGAATGATGTACTGCACGTGTTATATCCGCAGGTGTTTTACCTTGTGCTATCATACCGATGATCTCCGATTCGGCAAATACCACGCAAGTGCTGTTGATGTCAAACTCTTCTTTATATCTTGCTGATAATTCTCCCAGTTCATCTACAGTTGTTTCCAATGTAGTTGCAACCACTTCCAGGAATTTACCTGTTCCCGCTGCACATCTGTCGTTCATAGCAAAATCGCTTACTTTACCGTTTTTACCGATCAGTATGACCTTGGAATCCTGTCCCCCGATATCGATTATTGTCCTGGCATTTGGAAATAGAAAATTCACTCCCCGGGCATGACAGGATATTTCGGAAATAACTTTATCTGCAAAAGGAACGATGTTGCGTCCATAACCTGTGGAATAGATTTTACCGACATTAGTTTTTTTTAGATTTGAATCCTTCAAAGCCTGTTCGTATATTTTTTTTGATGTTACTTTTGGATTCACACCGGTATCAGTGACATCAAAATAAATGATCTCCTTTTTAAAAAGCAGAACGATCTTCGAAGTTCGAGAACCAAGATCTATACCTACAGAATATTCTTTCATTCTTCCCTCTGAAACTTGACACAAGTCGAATGATCTTGTGTTAAGTTGAAATTTATTACTAACATGTCAACTTAAGTCAAGATCGGCAAAAACCGACTTAACTCAAGTTTTGATCCAAGTATTTACCAATTCGGGAAGTATCTCTCCCGATCTTCCTTTATGAAATTCATCAATATAATGCATATTTTCCGGTTCTGCCAGATTTACACCAATCGTGGAAGCACCATACCTTTTAGCTATATAAACAAGACTGGCAGCTGGTTGCACGGAACCACTGGTTCCCACTACCAGAAAATAATCAACCTTCTTCAGTATTTTATCTATTTCATCCAGGAAATATGGTATCTCACCAAACCAGACGATATCCGGTCTGAGCACTCCTCCACAACTGCTACATTGTGGAATAGCAGGTTTTAAATCTATTTCCTTCATTTTAAATTGAGTATAACATTTGCTGCAAAAACAATCCCGCAGAGATCCGTGTATTTCCAGAACTTTTTCATTACCAGCCTGCCAGTGTAAACCATCTACATTCTGGGTGATAATAAAAAAGTTCTTTCCAAGGTATTCTTCCAATTTTTTTAAAGCATAATGTCCGGGATTGGGTTTAACTTCGTCAAGTTGAAAATAGCGCTGCTTATAAAATCTCCAAACCATTTCCGGATCTATCTGAAAAGCCTGCGGTGTAGCCACTTCTTCCACGTTGTGTTCTTCCCATAAGCCATTATTATCGCGAAATGTTTTCAAACCAGATTCAGCACTGATACCAGCACCGGTAAGGACAATAACTTTGTCTTCTTTTTTGAATTTGAATTTTGAGTTCATGGTCTCCCTCATTTTACATAACAGGGATTTATTGCTCGTTACGAAAGTACATGAATATAATAATCGTTCTCATTAAAATATTCATCTGCTATTTCATGAAGAGCTTTTAAACTTACTTTTTTTAACCGCTCTTCCCTACCAAGGTAATACTCATAACCAAAACCTATCGCTTCCAGGATGGAAAGAGTTTGTGCCTGATTCAGCATACTTTCTTCTTCCATCAAGCGTTGACCGCGAATATAATTCTTTGTTTTTTCCAGATCATTTTTGGAAATACCATTTTTCTTGATATCCTGTAAAAGTGAATAGATAAGCTCAATAGATTCTTTTTCCCTGCTTTTATCTACAATTGCAGAAGCAGCCCAATATCCGGTGGAACGAATAGAATACAAATTAAATTCCACAGAGTAAGCCAGCCCCCTTTTTTCTCTTAATTCGTTAAATAGAATAGAACTTGTATCTCCACCAATTATTTGTGCTAATACATGGAAGGCAGTGTTCTTGTCACTTTCACGCACATTGCAGCCATATCCACCCAGGATAATAACTGACTGGTCAGAGTCGTTCCTGGTGCGTTTCCATCTTGTTTTACTAGCTTCTATCATAGGTTTTTGAACTGATTTCCGAATAGTTTTTTCACTACTCACAAATAATTTTTCAATATTTTGAAGTACTTTTTCAAAATCGAAATCACCTACCAGAGCCAGAGACATGCTCTGGGGATTGTAATGCGTATTATACCAGTTTTTTATCTGCCTCAAACTGATATTTCTGATAGAAGTTTTAGAACCGGTCCGGTTTATCATGTTGCTATTCTTACCAAAGATCATATCCTTCCAAAGTTTCACAGCATATTGGTTGGGATAATCACTCACTCTATCTATACTACTTATGTAAGTTTGCTGCAGATTATGAAAATAATCGGTT
>CBFDCX010000236.1:0-2624 GCA_965603415.1 uncultured bacterium | reverse complement strand
GAAGAATATGGCGGAGCATTGCTGGTTGGATTAAATGGAATTTCCATTGTTTCACATGGAAGATCCGGAGCCAAGGCAATAAAAAACGCTGTTAAACTGGCTTCTAGAATCGCTTCGTCTGGCTTTATAAAGCATACTAAAGAATATTTTGAGAGGTTATAAAATGATAACCAAATATAGTGCTAAATTCTCAGGAACGGGGCATTATGTCCCGGATAAAATACTCACAAATTTTGATCTTGAAAAAATGATCGATACTACAGATGAATGGATTCGAACTCGAACTGGAATGGTAGAAAGACATGTTGTTACGAAAGACCAGGCAGCATCTGATCTGGCGTATCCCGCTTCTTTGAAAGCTATAGAAGCTGCTAATTTGAAACCAAAAGATATTGATATGATCATCGTTGGTACTATTTCAGGAGATCATGCTTTCCCATCAACAGCCTGCATTCTCCAAAAAAAATTAGGGTTAAAAAATTTCCCGGCATTTGACATCTCAGCTGGTTGTCCAGGTTGGCTTTACTCAACTAATATTGCCAAACAATTTATAGAGAACGGAATTTCTAAGAACATTTTAGTCGTTGGAGTAGAGATTCTTACAAAAATCGTAGATTATACTGATCGTAATACTTGCGTATTATTCGGAGATGGTGCAGGTGCCACTATTATTTCACGCGCTGAGCCCAAAGACATTTCCCGAATTATCGATTCTGAAATAACTGCAGATGGAACACATAATGAACTTCTCATTCAAGAAGCTGGTGGCTCCAGAATGCCTGCTTCCAAAGAATCTGTGAAAAAAAATCTGCATACTCTTTATATGGAAGGAAATAAAATATTTAAATTCGCTGTGAAATCTATGTATTCAATGTGTGATATCGTTATGAAAAGAAATAACTTGGATGTAACTTCCATCGACTGGTTAATTACCCATCAGGCTAATATGAGAATTATTGAAGCTCTTGGAAGAAAGATGAAAATTGATACCAATAAAGTAATTATTAATATTGAGAAATATGCAAATACATCTTCAGCAACAATTCCGATTGCTTTAGATGAAGCTATCAGAAGTGGAAAAATTAGGCATGGAGACCTAATTTTAATGGCATCTTTCGGTGCTGGTTTAACTTCTGGCAGTTTGCTGATAAGATTATAATTATGAGGTAAAAATGGGAAAAATAGCTTTTATATTTCCGGGACAGGGCGCCCAATATGTTGGAATGGCAATGGATTTTGCAGAAAACAATCCGGAATTTACAGACATCCTGCAAAGATTTGATAAAAAAAATGGAACCAAACTTTTCAATATAATGCGTGAAGGTCCTGAAGAACAACTGAAAGAAACAAAATTCACTCAACCGGCAATACTCTTTCACAGTATTGCAGCTATGAAAACAGTTCTTAATGAGTTCGATATCAAACCAGATTTTGTGGCAGGACATTCATTGGGTGAATTCTCTGCCCTGGTTGCAAATGGTGTTCTTGATCTGGAAGATGCAATGTGTCTTGTTCATAAACGTGGTGAGTTCATGATCCGTGCAAACGAAGGAAAACCCTTTGCCATGGCTGCAATAATCGGGCTCGCTTCTATCACTGTAAAGAATATTTGTGACGAAGCTTCTTCGGCTGGTATTGTGATCGCTGCTAATTTCAATACACCGGTTCAAACTGTGATCTCCGGCTCTAAAGCCGGTGTGGAAAAAGCTTGTGAAATCGCTCAGGAAAAAAATGCAAAAAGAGTTATCCCGCTTATTGTTGGCGGACCTTTCCATTCTCCGCTGATAGAAAGAGCTAAAACCTGGCTTGCAGAAGAAATGGAAAAGATAAATTTTAATTCTACCAATATACCTGTAATTGCAAACGTAGATGCAGAACCAACCACCGAACCTGAAAAAATCAGAAAAAATCTGGCAGAGCAGGTAACTTCTTCCGTTCGCTGGGTAGAATGTATAAAATTTATGATCGACAATGGGGTGAATACTTTCATAGAATTTGGACCTAAAAAAGTACTTGCTGGAATGCTTAAAAAAATTGACAGAAATGTGAATGTTATAAGTATAGACACATTGGAAACTTTTAATAGTGTGAAGCAGGAATTGGGGAATTTATAATGGCATTGAAAGATAAGGTTGCTATCATAACAGGTGCTGCACGTGGCATTGGTTTTGCCATTGCAGAAACATTAGCTCAAAATGGAGCTTTATCTGTAATTATCGACCTTAACAAAGACGATGTGGACTTCGCAGTGCAGAAAATCGATGATGCCGGTTTCAAAGCTATTGGTTATGCCTGTGATGTAACAGACTCTGAAAATCTGGGCATTGTTTTTAAAGATATCCATTCAAAATTCGACAAGATAGACATATTAGTGAATAATGCCGGCATTACCAAAGATGATCTTCTTATGAAAATGAAAGAAGCGGACTGGGATGTTGTGATAAATGTCAATTTGAAAGGTACTTTTAATTGTATCCAGAAAGTTAGCAGATTTATGCTGAAACAAAAATCCGGAGTAATCATAAACATATCTTCTATTATTGGAATTATGGGAAACCCCGGTCAAGCAAACTATGCTGCTTCCAAAGGTGGAATAATTGCCTTAACCAAATCAGCAGCCAAAG
>CBFDCX010000235.1:0-2627 GCA_965603415.1 uncultured bacterium | reverse complement strand
AGCAGATCGAAGAGATGCTGGAAACAAGATGAAAGGATTTCATAAAGGATTAGCCGAAGATGATCTGAAAAGCAAGATCTATGACAAAGTTTTGTTCAGAAGACTTGTGGCATATCTGAAACCATATATCTCTCTGGTATTCATTTCATTCATTTTGCTCCTGCTCATTACCGGCACAAACCTGCTGGCTCCCGTCATCACACAGCGTGCAGTAGATGAAGTAATAGTTTCCAATAAAAACTTATTGGCATTTTCAAGTGAGCACAATAAAACCGATTTCGTTAAAAAATATTCTAAGATTAAATTCAAAGAATATGATTTTAATGATAAATACTATCTCATCTTTCCAAATAAGAAAATAAATTTTATTCCCAAAACGGAAGTTCAGGAATTAAAAGAATCAGGAAGAATGCATCTTAAAATTGCTGTTCTGCAGAATAAACCTGATATCCAACAAATACTTAATATCACAGAATTCGTGGAGATTTCGGAAGATCAACTTATTGTGCAGAATTCAGATCTTATCGAGTTAAGAGAGACTAATAATCTTACCAAAGAACAGCTCAGGTTATTGCGACGGGAAGATATAAATAAATTGAAATTGTATGGACTACTGTTCTTTAGCGTGGTTTCCCTGCAGCTTTTATTCACTTATTTCCAGATATATTTTGTGAATTATGCTGCTCAATATGCCATGTACGATCTGCGCCGGGACCTTTTTTACAGGTTAGAAAGAATGCCTCTCTCATTCTTTGATAAAAACCCTATCGGTCGATTGGTCACCCGCATTACAAATGACATCGGTACGCTTAATGAGATGCTTGGCAACGGTCTTATTCAGCTTATCCAGGAAGTTTTTGTGCTGGTTGGCATTATGATTGCCATGCTGATCTATGACTGGAAATTGGCGTTGGTTACGTTTACTATTCTGCCCTTTACCATCGTTCTCTTTACTATTTTTATAAAAAGAAGCCGGATTATCTACAGGAACGTACGTAAAAAACTGGCGAATATCAATGCTACGCTTTCCGAAGATATTTCCGGTTTCAAGATAATTCAGCTTTTTAACCAGTATAAAAGGAAAGTGCAAGAATTTGCCGAGATCAATGGAGAATATTATCAGGCTGCTCGTTCCATGCTTAAACTTTTTGCTGTTTTTCGTCCTGTAATTAATTCAACCCGCAGGATCGCAGTTGCCATTCTTTTGTGGTATGGTGGTGCACAGATATTGCAGGACCGGATATCACTGGGTGTCTTCATGTCTTTTCTCTGGTATTTGGACAGGTTCTTTGAACCGATACATCATCTGAGTGAGAAGTTTAATATTATGCAGGCAGCCATGAGTGGTGCCGAAAGAATTTTTGATCTTATGGATAAAGATATCGAAGATTATCGTTTGGGAAAAAGTTGTGGTGATAAAGAAGGCAGCTTGGAAGGTGAGATTGAATTCAGGAATGTGTGGCTGCGTTATAATGACAATGGTGATGTTCTCAAAGATATTTCCTTCAAAGTGAAGCCCGGTGAAAAAGTGGCTCTAGTAGGGCATACTGGTTCTGGTAAAACTTCGATCATCAGTTTGCTTTCAGGATTGTACCCGTTCCAAAAAGGGCAGATTTTCATCGATGGGAAAGAAATAAATAAATATTGTTTGAAAGATCTACGGCGGAATATCGGTATTGTACAACAGGATGTATTTCTTTTTTCGGGAACGATCAAAGATAACATTGTGTTGAGTAACGATTCCATTTCCAATGAAGAAATGGAAAAAGTAGCAAAATATGTGAATGTTCATAAATTTATCGAGAGCAAACCCGAACAATATATGGAACCTGTAATGGAGCGCGGAGCTACTTTCAGTGTAGGTCAGCGGCAGCTTATTGCTTTTGCTCGTGTGCTGGCTTACGATCCGGCTATCTTTGTGCTGGATGAAGCAACTTCCAATATCGATACTGAAACAGAGATATTAATACAGGATGCACTGCAAAAACTGATGCAGAACCGTACTTCCATAATTATTGCACACAGGCTTTCCACTATTCAGCATGTGGATAGAATAATTGTGCTGCATAAAGGTGAGATCAAAGAAGAAGGCAGCCATCAGGAACTTCTGGCTAATGAAGGATTATACTACGATCTGTATAGATTACAGTATGAATAAATACACAACATTATTATTTTCTAACAAGTAATTGATAAATCCATACGTCCTTTTCTTTTTTATACATCAAGGTAGTTGACAATTTAATTAACTGCTTAAAATTAAGTATAAAATGAAATGCTCCGATTTTATCGGTGTTTAGTTGAGGATAAAATGTTAAGCAGTAAAGAAATCAGGAAACAATTTATAGAGTTTTTCAAAGGAAAACAACACAAGGCAGTTCCTTCTGCACCTGTAATTCCCATCGATGACCCGACACTTCTTTTTACAAACGCAGGAATGAATCAGTTCAAGAATATCTTTTTAGGCCAAATCAAAACTGCCCATCTTCGAATTGTGAACAGCCAGAAGTGCATCCGTGCAGGCTGCAAACATAACGACCTGGAAGAGGTCGGCAAAGATAGCTATCATCACACATTTTTTGAAATGCTGGGTAACTGGAGCTTTGGAGACTATTATAAAAAGGAAG